>JBOGMU010000314.1:0-13195 GCA_050746865.1 Candidatus Acidiferrales bacterium | reverse complement strand
CGGCGCTGGCTTACGCCTTTCCTGCGAGATGCTAGGCCCGGAATATTCCATGAACTGGAATTCGCTGAATACAGGGCTGAACGTTTTTATAAGCCGGGAGCTGCGCGGCAACGAGGGAGAAGACCTCGTGGAAAAACAGAACGCCGAAAGCGGCCAAATGCCGGTCCTCGCCGACGAAGCAAATGCCTATGGCTACTCCGCCGAAAATCGGCATCTCGTCCACTCATTCCTCTACGGTACGAAGCCCGCCCTCACCTTTGAAGACGGCGTGGAAGTCGTAAAAATTCTAATGGCGGCATATCAAAGCGCCGAGGAAGGAAAGACTATCGCGCTTCCTGCGCGTGGGCTGGAATCTTATAAGCCGCTCGTTGCTCGAGGGAAATGGAAACCTTAAAGGGCCCAGCCCTCTGTTTCAGGCTGCTAAGCTTCTAAACCCTGAACTTTGCCGCGCAACACGGTGACCGATGCCTTGGGCAGCGTAATAGTATTTCCCTTGCTCGCGCTTACTGTTGTCGCTCGCGGAGGATCGTCCGGATCGGCATGTGATTGCGCGCCAGCGGAATGCCAAACGTATTGTTCGCTGCCGAACGTAATTACGTCGACGGGGCCATCAAAATAGCCGATGCGATTTTCCGCAGCTGCGAATGCAACCTGCACGTCGTGTGGATTGTTCTGGTCTTTATTTATAATTAGCAAAGCCCAATCGCCATCCGGCCGCCGTACTGCGTAAGACGTTACGAGCGCGTGTCCAGCCGGATCTGAAATTGTCCCCTCGACGGGGAAAAGATGATGCACGCCGGTCCCGTGGGTCACCCATTCCCTGTTAATCATGCGTCCCACGTGATATTCCGCCGTGAACTGATGAATTTGCAGATTCGAATCGGCCACATAGTTGCCATAAGTAGCCCAGCCGCCGTGGCATCCCGGCCGCAGTGCCTCCGCCTGGATCGGCGAATGATAGTAGGCCGATCCGCCATAGTAGAAAAACGACCCAACGCTGTCCGCTAGCCACAATGCGGAGAAAATATCCGTCATGTAATAGGAAAGGTCGTACGTAAGCGCGCTTTCCGTGTTCATCAACGGAACGCCTTCCGGCAATCCGTCGTTGCGAAAAGCTTCGAGGCAATTCCGTGTGAGTTCCGGCTCCCGATATAGATCCGACCAGTTCACCGCGCAAGGATCGAAGGGGTAATGCTCGAACGAGACGAACGACAAATCCTGAACGTGATTGTGCGCTTTCAAATAGTCCAAGAAACGTCCGAACCACGACGAACGGTTCTGACCGTCCGGCCAGACGGATACGTCCTGATTGATGCCCTGAAAGACAGGACCTCCCAGCTTTGCCTCAGGCGCCACTTTATGAATCGCATCCGCAAACTGAATGTAGAGCGCTGCGTAGTCCTCAGGCAAGATATATTGGCCGTCGCACTCCTCTCCCATTTCGACCCAGCCGACCGAATAGCCGCGTTTCTTTAAGTATGCGATTTGATTCGCCGCATTCTCAGGAGTGCTGAAGAGCACCGCCACAGGAATCATAGCCGGCAGATTGTTCGTAATTCCGCTTGTAAAAAAGAGATCGAGGCCCGTCTGGTCGCCGTGCTTGCTCAGATCGGCCGCAGAATGATACGGATCCGTGGATGAGCAATACGTCGGAGTCTGATTGCCCGTTGGCGTGTGCTGCACCAAATCCACGAGTGTTCCGTCTTCGAGCAGCGTGCCCGCGTACACCTGATAGATCGCATAGCCAACGCGATCCCGTACGTCGTCCGTACCGTGTGGCCCCGCCTTGTTTGAAGATTGCGTCATCACCACGCGTATCCATCGCGTAGTGATTGGATCTTTGCAGAGCTTCAGCGTCGCGGTGCCGCTCTTCCCATCGGTGACAATGCCGTCTGCGAATCGATTCCAGCGCCCGTTAACTTGCTGCGCCACGCCGAGCCCTTCAGATGGATCGTATTGCGCTTCCCAGTTCATCGGATCGACGCCGCTCCAATATTGCACCTCATAAACCCGCGCATTCGGCTCGCACCAATCGATCCGCAACGCATTGATCTCTTGTGGCGTCTGCATATCCAGAATGATCCATTGCGGATGCAGAGAGTCGTCCTCACCGGTGAACTGCTGTGTGAGATAAGGATTGCTCTTCCAAAATGTCGTCAAGTCTCCATCTGTGAGCCTACTGAAACCGCTGGAAGCGCCACCGTCCGCCGTTGTGCCACGGTGCGGCAACGGATACGCGAAAGAATCGTGGATGGGCTCGGCAGCGGGTTCCGCATCGCCCACAAAATAACCTCTTTTGTTCGCAGGATCACTCCACTTCCCATTGCTGTTCCAATGCCAGGCCTCAATCGAAAGCTCGGTATGAAGCCGATAAGTAATGGGTCCCCAGCCGGCCGAAAGCCACTGCTTCACCATCTCTGGTGTGTAGATCTTCTGCACTACCCGCATCGAGAGATCGTCCATCGAAGATCCCAAGCTCTTATCTGGATCGAAACTGTTGATTGCGCGGCTCGTGTCTACTCGAAGATGGCCGATCATCGCGCCTGTTGTCGCGCGATCACGTTGCCCAAGCGCAGTCCTGGCGGGACCAGAAACGAGCGAGAGAGCCGCCGCACCTGCCGTCTGTCCTAAAAATTTGCGACGGGAGATTCCCTGCGGAGTGCCAATGGAGAGTGAAACGAATGGACGTGCCACAACAAGTCTCCTCAACAGTGGGTGGAAGAACTCTTTGGCTGCTGTTAAACCTTCGGTATATCAGTGAATTCGGCAACTACGATCATTCGCCTGTGATTTTTCCGCGCAGCACAATAACCGACGCCTTCGGTAGAACAAAGACTGTGTCGGGTCCTGCCGCGGTCAACGTGCTCTTCGAAGCCGGCCCGTCAGGATCGGCATGGCCGCTAAAGCCGCCTCGACCTCGCCCGCGGCCAACACCTTCACCGCCTTCTTGCGGTGCGCCGGCCACTGGAGCAGAAGCAGACGTCGGTGCCGCAGCGGCAGGTGTAGTGTCAGGATGCCACTGGTATTCGTTTGGCCCAAACACAACGCGATCTACTGTGCCTGCGAAATGGCGGCTTTCCTTGGTCGCACCATCGGTAAACGAGATTTTTATGTCGTGATCGTTGTTCTCGTCCTTGTTGATCAACATCACGGACCAGTCTCCGTCCGGCCGCTCCACCGGATATGCTGTAACAAGAATGTTCCCCGAGTCATCCTTCACATCGCTCGTAGCTTTGTAGAGCTTGTGGGTTTTATCGACGGGCTGCACCCAATCCTGCGTGATCACCTGAGTAGCAAGATATTGTGGCGAATACGTCGCATGATTTTCCTCATCCACGCTTACAAAACCTCGACCGCCTCGCCCAGGCTGCGCAATATAGTGGAAATAATAGGTGCCGCCCGCGCCAGCCGTCATCATCGCGCCAACATAGTCCGCCAGCCAAAGGCCACTCTTAACCGTGCCCGGACTCCCTTCCCCTAGATCGTTTCCTTCCGTCATGAAAAAAGGAATGTTCGGCAGCCCGTTATCCTTCCACGCCTGCACCACGTGATCGACCCACTCCGGCTCATAGTAGAGCGATGTCCAATCGCGGCATTTCCCCGTTCCCATGCATGGATAATGCTCAAATGAAAAAAATGTAAAATCCTGCAGATCGTTGTGGGCCTTTAGGTAGTCGACAAATCGTCCCAAAAAAGAAACGCGCCCGTTTGCATCCGCCCAGGAATCAACGTCCCCGGACGTTCCCTCAAACGGAGGCCCACCCAGCCGCGCTTGAGGAACCAACTTGTGAATCGCATGGGCAAATTGAATGTACAGGGCAGCGTAATCCTCCGGAAGGACGCGCTGGCCGTCCGCCTCTTCGCCCATCTCAATCCAGGAGATCGGATATTTCCGTTTATAGAGGTAAGCAATCTCATTCGCAGCGTCTTCCGGCGTGGAATAGAGCATTGCGATAGGAATCATCGTTGGCAGTCCGCGTGTGACGCCTGAATGAAAGAAGAAGTCGAATCCGACCTGATCGCCTCTGCCGTAATCGAGGTCGGACGCAGCGTGCCACGGATCCACGGAAGACGGCCACGTAATTGTCTGCTGCCGATTCGGAGAATGCTTAACGATGTCCGTGAACTGCCCATCCGGCGTCAAAGCGCCAAGATAGAGCTCGTTGATCGCGTATCCAACGCAGTTTCGCTTGTCCTGTGGCCCGTGTGTATAACATGTGTTGGATGACTCCTTCATCCAAATGCGAAGGTAGCGCACGGAAGTATCCCAGTCGGCAAGCTTCAGCGTCGAAGTCCCTCCGTGGCCCCGCGACACGCTGCCCATCGGGAATGTTTGCCATGTACCCCGATTGATTCCCGCGTAGAAGGGCTCGAGATCGCCCGTCCAGAACTGCACGTAATAGCGGGTTGCGTATGGATTCGCCCACGCAATACGAATCGCATTAATCGGCACTCTCGCGCCCAGGTCGATCATCACCCATTGCGGATGCAGCGAATCGTCTTCGCCCGTAAAGTTCTTCGTCAGGTAGGGATTGCTCTTCCAATATGTGCTCGGGTCCCCGTCCGTAATCCGCGACCAACCATTTCCATCTCCAAGCGTGGCGCCGCGATGCGGAAGCGGATACGCCCACGAGTGCACAATTTGGCCGCTTGTGGGCTCGGCACTGCCCACAAAATAACCTTCCTTCTTTGCAGGATCACTCCAGGTACCACGAGGATTCCAGTGCCATGCCTCGATTTGCAACTCAGTGTTCTGGCGATACGTCACGGTCCCCCAACCCGCGCCCAATAGCTCCTTCAGGACCGGATTCGTGAGCACCCACTGCGTGTGATTCTCAATTTCATCTTCCGTTGTTCCGCCGCGCTGTCGGTCAATCGCACCTCCAAGTGCGCGAAGCGGACTAAACGAATTCACCGGATGCGACGTATCAACAACAATGTCTTGCGCTGGCTCTGGTGCGGCACTCTGCGCGTGCGCCAAGTATGCGACGCAGCCCACAAACAAGAAGGACGCTGCGACAACAAGCCTTCGCCTACTGTATGCCACGTTTGCACACCTCCGGCGTGCGGCACTTGATTCCAAATAACTCAGGTGCCGCTGCCTTGTTTGCTTACCAAGCTAGAAGCTAAATTTTGCCTCAAAGCTCATCTGGCGAGGAGTATTGGCTTGGTTTGTAATCTGCCCGAAACTATCCTGGTCATCCGAACTCGGGTTGTCTCCAAAATTCTCCGGATTCCAAAAGACGTTCGGGTAGCCAAACTGCACGGAATTTGTGAAGTTATAGGCGGCAGCTCTTATCTGCAGGTCCTTTTTCTCGCCAAATTTAAAGTGCTTAGCGATGGAGAGATCCAGATTGTGGGTGCCGTCGGCTCGGATTCCCGGCAACACAGCGCCCGCCGTGCCGGCTGTAAACATATCGGTCGGTTCGGTCATACACGCATCGCTGAACCATTCGTCGATCGTCTTTTGCGCACCTGCTCCACAATTGCCGCTTATATTCGGCCGCTGATTGAACCATGGGTTTAACGTGCCGTTGGGCGTGGCGATTGGTTGGCCGGAGCTAAATGCGGTGACGGCGCTGATGGTCCATCCACCGAAGGCCCTATCAGTCCAACCGTGCAGAGGAACAATACGTCCTGCGCCGATGGGCAAGTCATACGACAACTGCCAAGAGAAGTAGAATGGGATGTCTTGGTTGCTAAGCGCTCGTTCGAGTTTCAGGTCCTGCCAGTCCTGCGGCACGCTGAGGTTATTACCATTGAATGCGAGCGAGCCGGAATTATCGTCCGTGATCAGCTTGCTCCACGTCAATGAGGCGAGAGTGGTGAAGCCGTGGTTCAAATGCTTCTCAAGCTTCACTTGCATGGAATGATAGATGGAGTCGCCCCACGTTGCACCCCAGTCAGAAATGCCACCGCCGCCGCCAGGGCTATTTAGGTCGGGGAAGCCATTGGAAAATTGTGGGTATTTCTGCAGCATCACCCATTCCGGCACCTGAGTCACTCCATACAAGGGCGCAGTTGGATCAGTAATTGCGTTCGCATATGGAAACGGAACTGTGTTCAGCAGATTAGCCTGGTTTGCATTGAGGGTTTCGATCGAGAGCTCATTCAAATCAGGCGCATTGTTGCTGAAAGTCAGATGGAGGCCGCGACTTCCCACCCAAGCGACAGAGAGGACCGTCTGATGGGGGAATTGGTACTGCACGCCGAAGTTGAAATTGTAGGTCGTCATTTCCGGCGCGGTATGCGGTACGAAGTTCACACCATTACCGAGATTCGTGGCAGGCCCCAGCGATCCCTTGGTGGGTTGGGTTACACCACTAGGGAAAGGATTCGTGATCAGGTTGTTCGGCACCAAATACGTACCGGACGGGTCTGCGACCGATGCGATCCAGGTCGAAACGGCGTTAAACGAGTCGTCGTTGAACTGATTGATCGACGTCATGTGCACGCTTGGGCCATAGGAGATTCCGAATCCCCCCCGGACCACCGCGTTCTTGAGGACCTGATATGTGAGACCAAAGCGAGGAGCGAAGTCGTGCCAGTTTGTAGCGAACGGGCTGCGGGCGCCCGGCTTGGCGAAAACTTCTCCGCCCGCAAGGTTCACCCCGTTGACTGTGTATTGCAGGGTGGGGTCGAAGTACTCCATGCGATTAAAGCGCTCTGTCGCACCGGGGAAGATGTCCCAGCGCAAACCGGCGTTGATCGTAAGCTTGTCTGTAGCATGCCAATCGTCTTGCAAGAAAAGCGCCGTATATGGGTTGCTGTTCGCACCGAATATGTCGGTCGTCCAGCTTTGGTCTTGACTGAGCCCTCCAACACCGAGCAGCCATGAAGCGAGGGCATCGCCGTTGCCCGACCCGGCGCCGTTAACAGCGCTATTCGATGTCGCGTCGTTACTAAACCTATAAAAGCCGCTTGGTGAGAGCGTCTGTCCCACATTCATAAACTGCTTCGTAAACTCCCAACCCAGGCTTAGATTGTGTCGGCCGATGACTTTATTGAGTGTGCTGCTGAAGTCATATGTCGTCACTGCGAACTTGAAGACAGAAAACTGGCTAGTCCCAATGGACCTCACGCTGCCCTGGCCGCCGATGCGCATATCCGGGATCGCGTGCAACACAGAAGAGTCCAGCAGCGACTGCGGAAAACCGAGCGTTGTCATGTCGAAGCCGATCTGCCCTTGCGGTTGGTCAAATTCAAAGTGGCGCGTGGCAGAGGCACGAAGCTGGAGCACGGCACTGGACGACAAAGTGTTGTCATAGCCAATGAGAGCGTTGAAATCGTGGTCGAAATTGGTCCCATTGCCGTAGAAGATGTCATTTTTATTTTGTGCCGTATCGAACAGGTTAGCGCCGTGGTCGTGCTCGCGGTGAAACGAATAGCGACCGAAAAGATGCTGAGCTGAAGTGATGTTATCGTCGAGCCGAACATCGAACCTCTGGTCCGCTTCCGGGGAACTGCCGGTCGCGAAATAGTTGTTCGTGTGATATTTGGGGTTCCCGGTGCCCGTGCCGTTCGGGCCCAGGTTAGGCGCCGGCCAGGGATTCATAGCAATGTATTTCGCGGCGATCGGGTTAATCGGTATTGTCGCGCCGACGGCAAAGAGCTGCGGACAGGGTGAAGGATTCGATCCGCAATTGTTGTTCTCAAAATCGAACGGATTGTAGATTTTAACGCCCTGGCTCTGCACGTACGAAAAATCGCCTTGCAACTCTGCAGGAAGAGGCACGGTCGTTGTGGTCTGCGCACCCGAGGACTGCTTGGTTCCTTCGTAGTCGGCAAAGAAAAAGAACTTACCCTTCTTGATCGGCCCGCCGAGCGAGCCGCCCCATTGATAGCGGTGAAAATCAGGAATCGCTGCACCGTTTAACTTATTGAAGTAATCGTTGGCGTCCAAACCGTTCGGTCTAATCCAGCCAAAGGCGTCGCCATGGAAGCTATCCGTGCCGCTCTTACTGACCAAGCTGATCACGCCAGCCGCACCAGTCTGCACGCTCGCAGGGGTCGAGTTGAGCTCCATGCGGAATTCCTGAATCGAGTCCTCGGGCGGCTCAAGGGCGGGGATGACAACACCTTGGTTGTTTTCGCCAATGGTCAAAGGACTTCCATCGAGAAGGTAATAGATTGTGCCCTGTTGCGCTCCGTTGATTGTAAAGTTTGAGACCTGATTGCGCCCCGAGTCGAGCGTTGTTACGTTGCCGTCCTGAGGAATCACACCCGGGCTTAACATGGCGAGCTGGAAGACGTCGCGTTGAGCCAAGGGAATACGGTCGATCACCTCGGAGGTAATGACTTGCGCCGTTGTACTGCTCGTCGTCGCCGTAATATCCTCAGCGGCGGAAACCGTTACAGTCTCAGTCTGGGAGCCCACCTGAAGTGTAACGTTGATCGTCTCGGGTTGGTCCGCAGCCACTGTAATTTCGCTGTGAACGGCTGTCTGAAACCCGGACTGGCTGACCTGCAGTTGATAGACGCCTGGGATGAGGCTGACAAACGAATAAAGGCCCGATGATGACGATTGCGCGTGCAAAACAACACCAGTCGCCGTATTCGTCAGCGTCACCGGCGCAGATGGCACGGCGGCACCAGAGCTGTCTGTTACCAAGCCGCTCAATGAGCCGCGACCGGATACCTGTGCATTCAAGTTCATTGCCAAACCAAACACGAGAAGCATTCCCACAGCAAAACGCAACCATGTCAATTTCATCGTTGCATCCTTTCGCTCCCGCCGTGTCGGTTGCTTTATTTAGCCGCGCGGCTTGGCTTTTGCTGGGGGATTTCAGGGATTAAAGCTAGAGGGTTTCGGCTTTCTAAGACACGATACACACTATGCCAACCCCTCCCAGCAAACGTGAGCAAGTAAGTAGCACTGACGGGGAGAATTGTGAAGTACGAAACGGTTGTCACGCGGATTCAAACAGGATTCAATCCTTCGACCAACTCACTGAATGTCAATGCCTTGCGATCTCCATCTGTGGTAAAATCCGCCCGCGAAGCTTTCAGCCTCCTGAGGCTTCCCAGCTCCAATTTGCTTTCCGGGACACTATGCACGCAAGCCGCTTCGATTCGAGCATCACCGACGAAGCCGTTCGGTTGGAACTAGGCCACCTCCTCGTCAGTCCCGAATTTAAATCCAGCAAACGTTGCCAAGATTTTCTCAAGTTCGTTGTCGAGCGTACTCTTTCTGGTCTGACGGACACACTGAAGGAACGCACGATTGGCATAGAGGTGTTTGGTCGTCACCCGTCTTACGACACCAGTGCCGATGGCATCGTTCGAATCAATGCCACGGAAGTTCGAAAGCGCCTCGCGATCCATTACGCTGCCCCCGACCGCGCTTCTGAAGTCCGCGTTTCACTCCCGGTCGGCAACTACGTTCCTGTATTTTCCGGAGGCACGAAGCCGCCCGGCAATGGTGACGCCTCACACTTACACGAGGGGCCAGTTCACGACTCTCACCTGGTCAGGACGGTTCCCCTGACGCACGAACACTCTCTTCAAATTCCGAAATCGCAGCGAAAAATGGCGATTTGGATGGCCGCAACGATCTTGGTCGCGGTAGCTATTTCCGTGAGCTGGCTTAACTTTCACCATCCCGCGAATATTGTTGATCAATTCTGGCAGCCCCTGTTCCAAGGCTCCAATCCCGTCCTCATTATTCCTACGTACGTTCCAACCTACGACTCCGCCACCAATCCTCCCAGCGGGACCTACACTTTGATGACCGACCAATACGTAGGTGGTGGAGATCTCGTCGCAGCTGTCGAGGTGTCTTCGATGCTCGTGCGTCTCGGTCATCCATTCAACCTGAGGATGGGCATGGGAGTCTCGCTCGACGAGCTACGCAACACCCCAACGGTGCTGATCGGATATTCCAGCACGCAATGGGAAGACGTAACGAAGAAATTCCGATTTTTCATCGACGATGCCAGTCTCGGCATGGTTCGCGATTATGGCAAGCCCACCGACTGGTACCCCCACCACGAGACTCCGCAACATCACACCGATGAAGACTACGCTGTTATCTCGCGCGCGTTCGACCCCGAAACGCGTTCCATGTTGATCCTTGTCAGTGGCTGCATGCAATACGGCACGGAAGCAGCGGCGAGGCTCATCACAAGTCCCGACCAGTTGTCAGCCGCGCTCCGCGGCGCTCCGAAGGACTGGCCTGGGAAAAACCTTCAGCTTGTCATACACGTAGACGTGGTTGCCAATTCGCCGGCGTCTACAAAAGTCGTCGCCTCATATTATTGGTAGACACGAATTCCAATTCCGAGAAACAGCGCCTTGCCGCCATCCCTAATGACGCTATGTCGCCCGCTTGTCGGCCGCCCGCAACTATTCCTGTTTCTCTTGCGATAATTCCAAAGCCCATCCCGATCATGCTTTGCTCCTTATAATGGGCGAGGGGCGTTCGATTCAGCGCCGCTTGAATGAGCGTCGCGGCGTACCTATTATCCACATCGACGGATGTAAAAAAGTTCATCCCTCTGCGCCAATTCTCTGGCGCTTCTGGATGGACTCCGCTAAGAACGCCCCATCCGCTGCCAACCACTCCCTGGGCCACTGCCGGCGTGCCATCGGGATACCTCGCGACGACCGAGCCCCAACCGCTCAACTCAGGTCCGTCCTCCGAATATTGGTCGAGTTTAGACCCGCTAGCGTCCGTGATCGTTACGGCCGCCTTGCGCACACCTTGATTCTCCGCCAAGTAAACGGGAATCTCACACCCGATGTCAGATTCAAGCCGTTATACCGCGAGTATCCGGCGAAGAACGCGCCTCCGCACATGCCGAGATAGTTCATGCCGGTGTGAACTGAATTGCGAATGTTCGCAGCAGTCGCAGCAGAGAGGCCGTTGCCCATGAGCTCAAATTGCCGCCCGGAACAATCAGGAGCCGGTACTTCTGGAGTTCCGCAGCATCGCATTCGGCTGAGACGAGTCCGCCGTAGTGTAGCGAAGGCCGTCTTTTTTCAGAATTGTTGAAATCGCCTTGACATCGTTCGGTGAGGTCCCCATCCCGTTGAACAAGAGAATCGGAGCATCCTTATCCGGCGGGCCATTCCCGCACGCGCTGAAGGCGATCGCTGTCACGACAACCGCGCGTAAGAAGAGAACGCGGCGTCTTGATCCGAAAATCATGCGTCTAACCCATCACTCCTCAACTAGCTTCAGTTTGCGGGCTCTGCTTCTTTCCCACTTTCGAAAAAAGCCGCCGAACGACGTGGCCTTTCCACATCCACAAACCCGAAATCAGCAACACAGGCAGAAAGATCTCCCGGATAGCCCAGGCATAGTTCGGAGTATCCGTCGGCGAGTCGTAGACATAACCGAGTATCGGAATGCCGCAAACAATGTGAACCCAACGAAGAATGGTACGTGTGAACGCCTGACTCATCATCCACCTCGATTCACGGCTTCGGAGCGGCCTTAGGAGGCCAGTTGGGTGTTTCAGCCCCGAATTGCTTCGCATACTCCGACACCAGCCGCTGCCAGCCTTCGAACCTCATCACATCACCACCAACGATGCGTCCAATCGGCTGACCGGCCAGCAATCGATCAAGTACATCGAAGCTGATGTGCCAGCCCGCGGCACCCCAAACGACGAACCGGCGATCGATGTTGTGCCAAAGCGTCAGTCGCGTCCCGGCGCCAACCGGTTCCAGTTCCCAACGCGTGTCGCCGTACTCAAGCACTTTTGGAACGTCAGCTCGTGTCACCTTCGTATCGACCGGCGTGGGGTTTCCCACCCACGTAAGCTTCACTGTTGCTCCGACGCGATCCATGGGTCCATCGACATCGAACGGCGCCCACTCGCGCAGATGCGCCGGGTCAATCAGCGCCTGCCACACTTTTTCCGGCGGATGCCGCAACTCTCTCACGAGAATCAGCGTCCACTTTTCCCCGCCCTTCTTTACCTGCGCTCCGCTCGCGGGACCGGGGACATATTGCGCGCCATCGGCCATCTTATTTCCCCCATGTTAACTGCGTCAGCTGAATGCGATTGCCGCAGCTGTCATTCAGCATGGCAATCGTCGAACCGGTAACGTCGGTCGGCGGCATGGTGAACTCGACACCAAAGGCCTTCATCCGCTCTTAATGGCTTTTCACGTCGTCCGTAAAGAACATCGCCGCCGGCTGCCCCTGCTGAAACATCGCCTGTTGGTACGCTTTGGCCGCAGGATTATTATTCAGCGCCAGCTGCAATTCTGTACCGCTTGGTTCTTCTGGCGAAGTCACCGTTAACCACCGATAGTGTCCCTGACTGAAGTCGTTTTTCTTAATGAAGCCCAGTACGTCCGTGTAAAACTTCAACGCCTTCTCCTGATCGTCCACATACACGCTCATCACTTTGATTTTCATTTCGTTGCTCCTTTATCACGTTCCCGGTTTGTGCCACGCGCCGATTTCCTTGTCCCTTGCCTCAGTTTCGCTTGATCCATCCGATCAAGGTGCCGTTCGAGCGCGTCCACGTGCGCGGACCAGAAGCGCCGGAACTGATCCAGCCACGCGTCCAACTCCTGAAGCGGTTCAGGTTTCAGCCGGTAAAGACGGCGCTGTGCATCCACGGTCGACTCTACGAAGCCAGCTTCGCGCAGCACGCGCAGATGCTTTGAGACCGTCGGCTGCGTCATCCGGAGCCGACGCTCGATGTCCCCGACCGACTGCTCTGACGACACCAACAGGCTCAAAATTGCTCGCCGGTTCGGTTCCGCTATGACTTCAAATACCGATTCCATAGTCTTTATATACTCCGTTACGCATATACGTGTCAAGGCATTTAAAGAGGGAAAGACGTGGGCGCAGAAGTAAGGCAACGTTCAGTCCAAGAAACGCGTATGCAGAGGAATTTCTACGCAGTATTTGGTAGCGCTAACGGGAATCGAACCCGTATTTCGGCCTTGAAAGGGCCGCGTGCTAACCGTTGCACCATAGCGCCACAGAGGAAAAGATCAACCACGAGGCAGTTTCGATTATCCGGGAATCTCATCTATTTCACAAGACAGCACAGAGGGACCCAGTCGCCCTTTTCTGCTTTCTTGTTTCTTGCTTCGCCTAATTCCAGCCTTCCCGCTTTCGAAGTGCCACAATGTGCGCCACATGATGCAGGCTATGCCATGAATAGATGCACAAATTTTCATCCAGCGTTACGAGCCCGCGTTCCGGATGCGTCAGCTTCCGCGCCCA
>JBOGMU010000313.1:0-3335 GCA_050746865.1 Candidatus Acidiferrales bacterium | reverse complement strand
CAGCTTCATCCCCGCGGCTCCAAGAAGAGTGCGGATCGATTTGGCCGTTCGTCCTTGCTTCCCTATCACCTTGCCCAGATCTTCCGGATGGACCCTTAATTCAAGGACGGTTACTTGTTCCCCTTCTATGGCCTTAACTTGAACTTGTTCTGGATGATCTACGAGTGCCTTTGCGATGGATTCGACCAAATCCCTCATTACACGTCCTCCGAGCTTGACGCGCGCAGGAGAGAAGTACCTACTCGAGCGTGTGTACGAGCGACGAAAATCACTACAATTGTAAGATGTTGTCAGGCAGGCTTACGGTTGCGCAAGAAGCTCCGCACCGTATCGCTGGGCTGGGCGCCTTTGCTCAACCAGTATTGCACACGGTCGTCTTTTAGGGAAATCGAGGCGGGCTTCTTCGAGGGATCGTACGTACCTACGATTTCCACGAATCGGCCATTGGCGGGCCGCGTTTTTTCCGTCACCACCACCCGGTAAAACGGATGCTTCTTCTTTCCAATTCTGGACAACCGAATCATCAGCACAAGCAACTCTCCTAGTAACAGCGAATCCTCCAAGTATAGCGGACCCGCAACAAATCACCAATCGCAATCTATTTAAGAAAGCGGCGTCGGCGAACCTGGAACGACGTCTACGCGTTTTGCCAGAACTGCGCCGAAGGACGAGTGAATTCCACGCCGACCCGGGATTTTCCTCGCACGAGCGGACCGACATAGACGACGCGGCACTCCTGCTCAGCCTGATTTTGCATGTTGGTGAGGAAAAGCCGCTGCCCTGGAGAGACGCTGCTCGCAAGCGACAAGAGGCAGCCATTTTCGTTGGCATCAATCGTGTCCGATTGCTCGTGAAACGGCTGCTTTTCCGAATCCGAACCATAGACCAGCACTGCGGTTTCGCGCGAGTTTCTGAGAACTTTTCGGCGGTCTAGACCGCCCGCGGGCCGCGCCTCAGCCTTTTCCGCTGCCGGCTCCCGCTCGATCTCTCCGATATCGGGCGCTTCCTGTGGTGCGAGGCCCTTACGCTCCTGCTCAGCTTGTCTCAAGGCCTGCCAAATGCGACTCATTCCAGTTCCCAAGCCTCCGCGAAACTTCCGAAACAATATCCGTTGGCGAACATTGCGACTAGAAAACCTTGCGCTGAGTGCCCTTTCAGTCACTAGAACGCGCCGCAGCTGTTGCAGCCCGAAAGCTATCTCAATTGATTGGGACAGTTTTCGCCTCATCTTTGCGTTCATCGAGTTGCCTGATACGCCATCTAGCGCGGCCTAGGAACTCCCTCGGAGCGGCATCTCCCCTCACAATAGACTTGGGGGAAGTAGTTTCATCGCACCGTTTGCGGACTGACCCTCGACCCTTTTGCTTCAGGAGGCGGTATGAGCAGGCGCGCCGGACGTTTCCTAATTTATGTAGTTCTGTTTGCCGCCTGCGTCTATGCCGGAGGCTGCGACGGCTGTAATGGCACACCCGCCAACTTTAATCAGATTACCCTATCGGCGACGAACTCGGTCATTTCCCAAGGCGGCACGACCGTAATCAATGCCACCGTCGCAAATGACACCTCCAATTCCGGCGTTTCCTGGACGCTTACGGGTGCCGGGACGCTTAGCGGGTCCACAAAAACCTCCGTGACCTACAACGCCCCGGCAAGCGTCAGCCAGGAAACAATCGCCACGGTTCATGCCTCATCCGTCGAGTTCCCGTCTCAAAGCTCCTCCATTCAGATCAAAGTCGAGTCCCCGGTTTCGATCACGACCACGTCGCTGGCCGGCGGCAATTACGGTTCGTCGTACTCGGCGACCATCAACTCGTCCGGCGGCGTCCCGCCTTTTACCTGGACGGTTTCGGCCGGTGCACTCACACCTGGCTTGGCGCTCGTCTCAAGCGCTACAAACGCCATCACGATCGCCGGTACACCGACGGCTCAGACCGATTCGAGCTTCACGATTAAGATCGCGGACTCCGCCGGCGGAACCGCCACGCAAGCCCTCATGATCGCAATCGGCCCGCCGGGTCCGCTTGCCGTCACGACCGCAAGTTTGCCGAGCACCTCTCTGAACGTCGCTTACCCGGCCACGACGTTGCAGGCCTCAGGAGGCGTTCCACCGTACTTGTGGTCGACTATCTCCGGTTCACTTCCGCCAGGTCTCACACTCGCCTCGAACGGGGCGATTTCGGGCACAGCGACGCAAGCCGGGAATTTCCCATTCATTGTCCAAGTGAGCGATTCCGAAAATCCCACGATGACGGCAAATAGGGGGCTGACAATCAGCGTTGGCAATCTAACGACGCTCAACGGCAATTATGCGTTCGAATTCAACGGCTTCAACTCCAACGGGAATGCCGTCTCGATTGCGGGCAGCTTCACGGCGGATGGCAACGGCAACATCACAAACGGCGTGGAGGACGTGAACACGATAGGCGGATCGCCACAGAACCAAACCTTCACAGGAACCTACACCGTCTCCGGCACGAATCAAGGGCGGCTCACGTTTTCGAGCCTGGCGGCTTCGCCCACTTATTCCTTCTCAATAAACGATGCGGGATCGCACGGCCGCCTGATCGAATTTGATTCGAGCGGCACACGCGGCTCCGGAGCATTGGAGCTTCGCTCGCTCAGCACCTGCACCGCGACGACTTTTAACGGCCGCTATGCTTTTGGGTTATTCGGGCAGCAAATGGCGGTCACGGGCGTCTCGGCAGCGGGCCCAGCGGGCGTCGTGGGAACCTTTGCAGCTACACCGGCCGTCGCGCCCAGCACGCAGGGCAGCCTCAATCTTGCCGAACTCGATGCCGATACCCCGGTGAAGCTCACAGTCAAAGATCAATCGCTCAGTGGCACCTATCAAGCGAGCTCGCAAGCTACCCGGTGCTCGGTGACGATGTCGTCCACAGTCCAGGCTTCGATGAACTTCAGCGTTTATCCAGTCTCGTCGTCGGAGTTCTTTATGGTTGAGACGGATGCCGTCAGTTCCTCCAGCCCGATGCTTACGGCAGGCACTATTCAGCAGCAAATCGGCGCACCGTATAGTCTTAATTCCGGCGCCACATTCACCGGCACAAGCGCCGGCGCGTTGAGCGGACAACAAACGGGCGGCAGCACGAAAGTTCCCGATATCGCGCTTGTCTCAATTGCCGGAGCGGGTAGCAACAGTTTCACGATATCCTCCACCGAAAATCTCGGCGGTACCGTTACATCAAATTCAATCCAGTCCAATTTCATTCAGGCGGATCAATTTGGTCGCGTCGCCACGAGCCCGACGACGCCGTTCGATCCCGTCTTCTACATGATCAACCAGAACACGGCATTCTGCCTCGGCACTCAGATCGATC
>JBOGMU010000312.1:0-4369 GCA_050746865.1 Candidatus Acidiferrales bacterium | reverse complement strand
GAGGTGCTGCGTGGGCGCACTATTCACACCGAGCGCGGCGCGCTCGATGGTGGCGATCTCTTTTTTCTTGGCAGCCATGATGCCTTTGAGCGTGGCGTAGCGCGGCTTGTTGATGCCGGACTGGATTGTAAGCACGGCGGGCAAGGGCAATTCGACGTGCTGAAACCAGCCGGCTTCTAATTCGCGCTTGAGCTTCATGTGCGAGCCTTCGACTTCAATCGACATGATGATCGTGGCATGCGGGCGGCCGAGCAGTTCGGCGAGCAGTACGCCTGTCTGGCCGAAACCCTGGTCGTCGCTCTGGAGGCCAGTGAGGATGAGATCGAAGTTTTCTTTTTCAATCGCGGCGGCAAGCGAGCGGGCAGAGGCTAAAGGATCGAGCTTGTAAAATTCCGCGTCGGCGATATGGATGCCTCGGTCGGCTCCCTTGGCGAGCGCTTCTTTTATCGTTTGCTTGGCGCGTTCGGGGCCCATCGAGATGGCGACGACTTCCCCGCCATGCTTTTCTTTGAGACGGAGGGCTTCTTCGAGCGCGAAGCTATCGGGTTCGTTCGTCTCGAAGCCGATATCGGATTCCCGGATCCAATCGCCGCTTGGCGCGATGGCGAGAGGTGCGTCTTTTGCAGGGACTTGCTTTACGCAGACGGCGATCTTCACAGAAATTTCCTCTTTTTTTTCAGCTAGATTCGGCGTTTCATTGTAGCAAAAGGGGCGGCGGAAATTCGCACCGGAAGATTGCCCCGGATCGCGCGAGTGACTTATCGGGCATTCGATAGCGAGGATCGGAAACGGCGGTGCGGCGCATGCGGGAGAATAGACACGGAGGACGATGTGCGCCGCTCGATTCCCTCTTATATGTTGCTCGGTTGGACCGCAGTCGTGTTTATGGGCTGCCAAAGTGGTTCGCAGGCGTCGGCAAAAGCACCAATTCAAGTCATAAAGGAGCCCGTAAACTTTACGATGCGGACGTTCGACCCAAGCACACCGCCGCCGGAGATGCCTCCATTGAGCGCGGGAGAATTGGCAGTGTGCGACTCGAACTTCACATCCAGCGCCGCGCTCAGTGGCGAAGACCATCGTATCGACAGCACACATTCAATACTCACAATCACGGGCGCCAAGGTGACGCTGCAAGCCAACATCACGATATGGACTCCCATCGGAGCGACCGAGCACGTGATCGAGCACGAACAGGGACACCGGCAGATCTCCGAGTATTACTACAGAACGGCCGATAAGGTGGCTGAACAGATTGCGGAGACGTACATCGGCAGACAAGTGCCGATTACAGGCGCGGACCTCGACAGCCAGGCGACGGCCACGTTGCGCGAATTAGCGAAGGAATTCACCGACGAATATGGCAACCAACTGAACACAGATCCAGCACAAGAACTTTTCGATACGATGACGGATCATAGCCGCAATGAGACACCCGTGAGCGACGCCATTACCGCTGCAATCAAAGACGCGGAGATTACGGCGCCGCATCCCGTGGCGGATGCGGGAAACTGAAGAGCCGCGTTGCCGTCCTGGCTAATTCTCCGTCGGCTTTTCCGCACTGTCGATTACCAACACCTTCACGGATCGCTTACCCGACTCGAGCTTTAATCCAAGCTGTTCCTGAATAGCTGTGAAAAGAGACGCACCAGATGGATCGGACACCGCGCGCTTGTAGGCCTGCGGCCCCCAGCTTTCATACTGGGTTTCATCGGGCACCCACTCCAACTTGATGTCATCAAAGAGGCCGCTAAGGCCGGTTTGATCCAGCACCGGATGGTCCAAAATCGCGGAGAGCGTATCAGCCAGCTGTGTCATAGAAGCCTTTTCACCCGTGATGAGGCCGATCCTGTTCGTGTAGCCCCCGCAAAAGCCGTTGGGTCCGGGCGTACACTCGTTTCTCATTTTTTCTAACTTCGCTCCTCCTTTTGCGACCGAGAGCAAATACACTGGCATTTCTTTGGGCTCCCAGTGGACGCGAAGCTGAAAACGGTCGGAAAGCAAAGCTTGAAGCATTTGGCGAATCCCGGAATTCCAGCCGACGGGATCAGCCGCTTTGGCCTCGATGTCGTATCGTTCCGAATCACTCCAGGAAGCGCCACCAAGGATCAAGCTTTCTCTGATTTGGTATGCTTCCGCGATCAGTTGTCGTAGAGTTACAGCCCTTGCGGATAGCCTTCCTCCAGCTTCCGGCTCGACACCACTGATGGTGAGCACGGAGTCTGTATTGCGTTTTACGGAAGCGACCTCAAACGACGGATTCTGCGAACGCAGAACTCTGGGGAGAAAAACAACGAGGCCGAGGACGGCCAGTTTCGCCATAGCCGCTCGCATCGGATTCACCTATTCGATGTAGCGTTACAAAACCTAACGCACAGCATCGATACTGGCCAGCGGAAAAAGAAAGCCCCACAGCGTTAAGACTGTACCACAATTACGGCTGCCAGCGTTTGAAGAGCAAAGAGGCATTGGTGCCGCCGAAGCCGAAAGAATTTGATAGCGCGTATTCGATTTCTAGTTTGCGCGATTGATTCGGAACGTAGTCCAAATCGCAGGCCGGATCGGGATGCTCCTGATTGATTGTGGGCGGGACGATCTGGTCGCGCAACGCGAGGACGCTGATGCCCGCTTCAAGTCCGCCAGCGCCGCCGAGCAAGTGGCCAGTCATTGATTTGGTCGAGCTGATCGGAACTTTTTTGGCGCGGTCGCCGAAAACGCGCTTGAGCGCAATGGTTTCGATTGCGTCGCCGATTTGAGTTGAAGTGCCGTGGGCGTTGACATAGCTCACTTGATCCGGAGTAATGCCACCATCCTTTAAGGCTGCGAGTGAGACGCGATACCCGCCGTCACCTCCTTCGGCGGGCTGCGTAATGTGATAAGCGTCACCGGACATGCCATAGCCGACGACTTCGGCAAGGATATTCGCGTTGCGGCGCTGTGCGAGTTCGAGGGCTTCGAGAATGAGGACGCCGGAACCTTCGCCGACGACGAAGCCGTCGCGCTCGGCGTCAAACGGGCGGCTGGCTTTTTCGGGCTCGCTATTGTGGGTGGAAAGCGCGCGCATCGCGGCGAACCCGCCGATGCCCAGCGGCGTAATGGACGCTTCGGCGCCGCCGGCGATCATCACGTCAGCGGCGCCGCGCTGGATGATTTTGAACGCATCGCCGACCGCATGAGCGGACGCGGAACACGCCGTAGCCGTCGCGGAATTTGGGCCTTTCGCGCCGTACCGAATCGACACCTGGCCCGACGCAAGATTGATGATCGCCGCGGGAATGAAAAAAGGAGATATCTTGCCCGGGCCGCCGTTGAGATATTTCGAGTGCTCGCGCTCGATCACGTCGAATCCGCCGATGCCGGAGCCGATGTAGACGCCTGTGACGTCCGCAAGTTCAGGGGTGATCTCCAGGCCCGCCATCTTAATGGCAAAATCCGACGCGGCTATAGCTACCTGAATGAACCGAGCTACCTTCTTCAGTTCTTTTTTCTCGATCCAATTCAACGGATCGAAATTCTTCACTTCGCCCGCGATCTGACAATCGAACGCGCTCGCGTCAAATTGCGTGATGCGTCCGACTCCGCTCTTGCCGGCCAGTAGATTGCGCCACACCTCGTCGGTGCCGATACCGCATCCACAGACCAAGCCAACACCCGTCACGACAACTCGGCGGTTCAAAGGAAAGACTCTCCTGTGCGTATTAGCGCCTGCCGACGCGGCAGGCATGCGGCCCTGCCCTATGGTAGGCAGGAAGCGGAACTACTTGCTTGCCTTGGCGTGCTTCTCGATATACTCGATGGCGTCCTTCACCGTGGCAATCTTTTCGGCGTCCTCATCGGGGATTTCGATGCCGAAAGCTTCTTCGAAGGCCATGACGAGCTCGACCGTATCGAGCGAATCGGCGCCCAAATCGTCTACGAACGAAGCGGTGGGTGTCACTTCGCCTTCATCCACACCGAGCTGCTCGACAATAATCTGCTTCACGCGTTCTTCAACGCTGGCCATTCTGAATATTCCTCCGGTATCGGCAGTCTTAAAATTTGCGCGGCCCGCCCGCCGTCCGGCGGACGCTTTGCTTCTCGGGAGTCGCACCCCGTTTGCCCAAGCCATTCTATGCGTGACGTGCTGCAGAATCAACCATCGGGCGCGGGATTTCTAACACTGTGCGACGGATCACGCAAGTCCAGGACCAGCATTTCTTCGCCATAAATATTTGCCGTCGACGTAAAGGGCACCGGAACCGCCTCGGCAGAAGTGTCGAAGTCCGAGGCAGCGCCCGTGCTGTCTTCCTCTATTAGCCCATGTGCAGGCCGCCGATTACGTCTAGGACCTGGCCGGTGTTGTAGGCGGCTTCGTCGCTGGACAGGAAGATGT
>JBOGMU010000311.1:0-29220 GCA_050746865.1 Candidatus Acidiferrales bacterium | reverse complement strand
AGTCTTCCGTTAACTTGATCGAGGCAAACGCTCTAGGAGGAAAGCCATTATGCAATACCTTTCATTTTCCAGCGAGCAGTGAATTGATCTGCTTGCACAGGAAATTCCCGACCAGTCAGGCGCGTATGGAATGAAGCTGAATGGAGAGGATTTGCTCGTAGTGCTTGAAATCGGGATCTGTAGTGAATATCGACCAGCCGCGGCTCGCCCCGACCGCGCAGATCAACATGTCGGCAGTAGAGACCGCAATGCCTTTTGATCGGCATGCGTTTCCCGCCCGTGCGGCCGATTCGTAGTCGGAGGTTTCTGTCGGCTCGTCACGGAATGGTTCGAGAGCCTCCCTTACCTTCTCGAATTGAACAGCAGTTTTGATGCCTGAGAGTACCTCTTGCCGAACTAAACCAATGATCCGTGCCCGGCCCTCGCTTATAAGCTGAGTCAATTCGACTACAAGTGCCCGTTCGGTTGGGTTTAGGTCTACTGACCGCCGCCGGAGCGCGAGGGACCAGATTGAGCTATCAACGAGTATGTTCACCCGCGTTTCGCTCGGCGTTCGCGCTTGTAGTCATACTTTTCGTCGTAGTCAATCGTTCCAAACATCGACATGATCTCCTGCTGTTTGCGGCGTTGAATATATTCGTCTAAGGCAGCGGTGACCGTTTCTTTCTTTGTCCGATGGTGTCCAAGCTTTTGCGCCTGTTCGATCAGGCGATCGTCAATTGCCAGATTTGTGGGCATATTACCTCCGGCAACAGTATTACACATACGAATGTGTGGTTCAATGTGTAGCCTTTCGCATGGCTCTGGAGGGGCCGGCTTGCCCTGCAGTCGAGTCCCTTTGCGCCTTGTTGCGCCATGGTCTTGTGCTGTCCACCGTGTTGCGCGATTCGAGACTAAAACATATGCGTTCGCGCGAAAAATAACCGAAAGCCGTCATCGTGAGGCTCGTCCGCGAAGGCGGCGAGCCGACGCAGCCTTTGCGTCCCGGATGATTCTGCGGGAAGGACCCCTCTTGCTTTTCTTCTTTCATTGTCGCCAAGCTGTGTCTGTTGCTTCGGCTAAGTTGTGCCGCGCTTACGGCGCTGGTTCGTGCAATGCGGTTTTTTTCGATGTGAATGCGTGGAATTGCATTCGAGACGCAAAGTCGAAATTGGAGGAGAGTCGTGACTAAGACTATGAGTGTCCGTACGGACTCCGACAATTATCGGTTCCTCCGCGAAATCACGAAAGAGGAAGGCACCGATTTGTCCAAAGCTGTGCGCGATATGGTCGGGCGCGGAAGAATTTTGTTTGCGGTTGAGAGATACAGGAGTGGAGAAGCTTCCCTCGGTAGGGCCGCAGAATTGGCCGGTGTTCCTTTGGGACAGATGATGACCATCCTTGCCGAATTTGGCGTCGAAAGCAGGGTCGAAAAGGAAGACTATCTTCAGAGCCTTAGAAATCTGCACAAGCAGTGGTAGCGCATTTAGCCTTATCACTGCCCTCGGACTTCTGCAGCAGCTCCGATTCCGGTTGCAAACTCACGGCTGCGCCGCAACCTTGGGCCCGCTCGCCTCAAACGCCCGGAACCGCCGCTCCAATTCCCACTGCTCCTGCGCTTTCTCGCTCTGCTTAAGAAAATCTCCACACCTCGCCGAAGGCTTGTCCGCTCCCAACAAATCCTTGGCGCACGCGGACACGACGTGCCCGAAATCTTCCGGCTTATTCCAAAGGCTCTCCCCGGGTAAAAACGCGTGGTCGATGCTATCGCGTACCATCTGTTTCAAATCGCTGTAATGCAAATCGTACGTTTCGACCGCCCGCACATATTCATGGGTCAGGTTGATCCTCGAGACCCCTTCGTCATCGGTCGAAAGCGCCACCGGCACGCCATACGCGCGATAAACCGGAAATGGATGGTTCTTGCCACTGATGCCGAGAATCACGTCATTGCTCGCCAGATTGATCTCCACCATCACGTGATCTTTCGCCATCTCGCCGAGTAAATCGTAAGGACGGTCTTCGTACATCACGTCCACTCCATGGCCGATCCGCTCTGCGTGCGCAATCTCCACCGCCTGGCGAATGTGGCAGCACAGCCCTTCGTAGGTCACCAGCCCGGGAGCAAGCTCGCCTGCATGCAAGCTGATGTGCACCTTCGGATAAAGTGTGTGCAGGAAGCCAACGATGCGCATATGTAGCGCATAGTCCGCCATGGAACTCTCTCCATCCTCCGGCATCACGTAATTGATTCCCACCACGCGCGGATCGACGGACGCGACTTCGAAGCCCAGTAAAGTCTGCGCGAACACCTGTTCTTTCGGAAACCCGCGCAATATCTGGTAAAGATAGCGAATCTGTACGTTGCACGCCGGAGCGGCTTCCGGCTGGCCGCAATGCTCTCGCCGATTCCGCACAGCTTCCACCTTGTCGTACTCCGCGCGGTCTGTCGCTATTTCATCGCGAAGTCCCGCGGCAAGTAGCGCATTGCGCAACGCGCCTAAATCGTCCTTCCAGCCAATCTGGCGAGCCAGAGCTGCGGCGTGTGTAAACGGTGGCGTATCCATCAGCTCTAAATACTGTTCGTTTTGCGCCGCCGCGCGTGTCGCCACTTCATCTACTGATTCGCCTGTGTTCCCCGAATCGACTGCGGCAAATTTGTCAAACGTGCTGAAAAAGTGGTCATGCCCCGTCACGCCGGGCGTTGGGACAAACCCGCGCATCGAGAATGCGTCAACCAACGCATCATAAAGCGTCTGGTCGCTCGCCGCGCGTGTCGCAGGCACGTCTCCCGCTGGGCAATTTCCGTTCTGCGGCTGAACCAGTGTGTCCGTGACGGTATCCACGCACAGGCCGCCCTCCTCGGCGTCGCGTATCCAGGATTCGGCGTAAACCGCGCCTGCCAAATGGTTGTGAAGGTCGCTGCCCTTCGGCATTCCATAAAGGAATGCGTAAAGTTTTAGCGAATTATTTTGAACCGACTCAAGTTCGCGCGCAGCACGCGCCTCGTCGTTCGACCCAGCTGTTCGAGATCTCCCGCCTTCTTCCCTTACTGGCGTAGACGTCTTCTGCGCTTGGGCCTTCGGACGAGCCCAAATTGGGAACGCGACCAGCAGAATCACTGCGGCCACCCGTCCGCACAATGAGTTCCTGATTTTCTTCATCGCTGTCAATCCTGGACCAAGCGCTGTTGGGGGACGCTGCTCGCCCGATCTTTTATCGACTTCGCTTGCTTCGGCGGCACAAACCACAAAAACGTCATCCTGAGCAAAGCGAAGGACCTCTCTAGCTCTTCTCTTGGCTCGGCACAATGGTGTTCGTGCTTTTAAGGCGCCAAACCGGCACTCTGCGGCTCTTTAAGTGTTTATAACTCGTTTTAAGTGCCTTTTTGCGTCAGCTCGCCTGACGCAGATGCTGCAAGAAATGCCACCCAAAAGAATGAAATTCGCAGCGCGATCAAGCCGCTTCGCCGCGTATTTCGCGGATGATTTTCACGCCGCTGCTCGTCCCTAGCCGGTCCGCGCCAGCCTCAATCATCGCCTTTGCATCCGCGGCGCTGCGAATTCCGCCCGAAGCCTTTACGCCAATCTTCACCGTCCGTCGCATAAGCGCAACATCTGCAATAGTTGCAACCCCACCCAGAAATCCCGTCGAGGTCTTCACGAAGTCCGCGCCCGCCTGCTCGCTCAGCTCACAGGAGATCCGTTTCTCATCCTCGCTCAGAAGAATCGTCTCGATAATCACTTTTAAAAGTGCGTTCTTGGCGTGCGCCCCTTCGGCAACCGCACGAATATCGGAGAGCACGAAGTCGCGATTCCCGCCCTTCAGCTCCCCCACATTGATAACCATGTCGACTTCTTGCGCGCCAAGCCTAATCGTTTCAGTAGTTTCGAGCACTTTGACGCTCGTGAGCGTCGCGCCTAGCGGAAAGCCAATTACAGTGCCGACTCTTGTTTCACTTCCTTCAAGGCACCGCCGCACCAGATCGACATAGCAAGCGTTCACCATTGCCACGCCAAAACCATACTCGCGCGCCTCCGCGCACAGCTGACGAATTTGCTGCGGCGTAGCTTCCGGCTTAAGCAGCGTGTGCTCGATAATGGGCGCAATGCTGCGCCAGTCTTGGGAGTTTATTCTCGACATTGGAGACTGATATTACTACGCTTAAGCGTCTCTCTATCATAGGATTGCAACGCAGTGCCCCAGCAAATGCCCTCACATTGGCAGCCTCTGATCGATGCGGCGCGATCTGCGATGAAAAATGCGCACGCTCCCTATTCGAACTTCAAAGTCGGATCGGCTGTGCGAACCACAAGCGGCCAAATCTTCGCCGGTTGCAATGTGGAAAACGCGTCTTACGGCATGACCAATTGCGCCGAACGCACGGCCATTTGTTCGGCGGTCGCCCAACTGGGCTCGGCCATGGAAATTGCTGAAATTGCAGTAGTTTGCGAGCAGAATGTCCCTTGCGCGCCGTGCGGTGCCTGCCGCCAGGTGATCTACGAATTTGGTCCAAAGGCCTTCGTCTATTTTCAAGGCGCAAAGGGCTGGAATTCCATGCCCATCACCGACTTGCTTCCAGAGGGTTTTCGCCTCAAATAACCCAATATGCCTGACGCCTCGCCGCTACGCGCCATTGACGTGATTCGCAAAAAACGCGACGGCCACGAAATCTCCCGTGCTGAAATCGAATTCCTTGTTCGTGCCTACACGCATGGAGAAATCCCCGATTACCAAGTGTCCGCTTGGCTCATGGCCGCACTGATTCGTGGTTTGAACCGCTCTGAAACGGCTTCACTTACCGAAGCCATGCTGCACTCGGGCGAAGTTCTTGATCTCTCGGATTTCCCACAACCCAAAGTAGACAAGCATTCAACCGGCGGCGTTGGCGATAAGACGTCGCTTGTCCTGGCACCTGTAGGGGCCGCCGCCGGGCTGATCGTTCCCATGATCAGCGGCCGTGGCCTCGGCCACACAGGCGGCACTTTGGACAAACTGGAATCCATTCCCGGCTTCCAAGTCGGCCTCTCCGTCGACCGTTTTCGCGAAATCTTGCGCGCGTGCGGTTGCTGCATGATCGGCCAAACTGCCGAAATAGCGCCTGCCGACAAGAAGCTTTACGCCCTGCGTGATGTGACGGGCACCGTCGAGAGTCCCTTTCTGATCTGCGCTTCTATCATGAGCAAAAAGCTGGCCGAAGGAATCGACGGGCTCGTTCTTGATGTGAAAACGGGTTCCGGCGCCTTCATGAAAACGGAAGAAAATGCCGCATTTCTCGCCGAGTTAATGGTCGAAACGGGCGAGCGCATGGGCAAAAAAGTGGTCGCTCTGCTCACCGACATGGACCAGCCGCTCGGCTTCAACGTTGGGAATTCGCTGGAAGTAGAAGAAGTTTTGGCTCTTCTGCATGGACGAGGACCCGAGGATCTGCGCGAACTTTGCAAAGAACTGGCCGCGTGGATGTTCATACTGGGCGGCCGGTGCGATGATCTCGCCGCTGGGCGAACCTTGTATGACGAATTGATTCAATCCGGCAATGCGCTTGCCAAGTTCGGCGAAATGATCGGGCTGCAGGGCGGGGACCGCGATGTGGTAGAAGATCCCGCAATCTTGCCGCACGCAAACCACTCTATAGAAGTTCGAAGCCCCTCGAAAGGATACGTTAGCACGATCCAATGCGAAGCCGTCGGAACAGCCTGCGTCGTTTTAGGCGGCGGACGCGAGAAAAAAGAGGACGCAATAGATCCGACAGTGGGCATCGTCCTCCACAAGAAGGTCTCCGATGTGGTATCGGCTGGTGATGCACTTTGCACTATCCACTACAATGACGAGCGCCGGATGTTCGCAGCGAAACAGCTTTTGCAGCAGAGCTTTACGGTCGCCCAGTCCATGCCGGCGCCGCAAAAACTGATTCATCGCGTCGTCAAAAAGTAGGTTGGAGTCTGCCGTGCTCCGGCTACTGCGTGATCTCGGCCGGTTCCGTATAGCCTTGAAGGCGGTCAACAGCCAAACCAGCCTGCACGGCGACTATTGCGAAGATATTCAGATGTTCCACAGTGAACATGCCTCGCTTCGAAAGATTGTCTACATAGAGCAACCCGCGAATGCGATTCGCCATTCCCAGCGGCGCGCACATAGCCGATTGAATTCCGGCATTCACAACGCTACTGTTCGCCGCAAACCGCGAGTCGGCCTGACCATCCGTCACCAGCAAAGGCATTCCCGACTGCATCACCTGCCGAATAATCGTCCGCGAAATGATCAGCTGTGGCGCCGTTGATTCACGAGCTGCATCGGCTTTATAGCGAATCACTGCCGGCTTGAAACTATAATTTCCTTTCGCCGAATCGATCTTTGTCGGCAAATTCTCGTCGAGGAGCATGCCGTAAGCGCGCTCGGTGCCTGCAATCTCGAGAACGAGATCGAGAATCCGGTGCGTCAATTCATCCACGCGCTCGATCTGACTAAGTGCCTGATTCGCACGATACAAAACCTTCAGCAGCCGGTTTTCCTCCTCAAGAGACTGAAGACGTGAGTTGGGAGCTTTCTCATCGGCTGCCACGAGAATCCCCACGGGTTCTACGGACATAAACGAGCTTGAATAGGAGCTTTCTCCCACGAGCTTCGCAACGCCGCCCGGCAAGCTCGACGTTCCGTAGCTCATGATTTTGCGTTCGGCCGAATCCTCGAAGCGAAGGCGAAACATTCCGATCGAGATTTCGTCATTCGAGCTGAGCAAAGCCTCTTTCGTAGCTTTTCCGTTGATCTTGATTCCGTTCGTGTTGCTCCGGTCGATGATTTCCCATCGAGACTCCGGATTGAAGCGGACCACGGCGTGCAGACGTGAAACATCCGGGTCGTCAAGCACCAGATCGCTCGATTTTCCGCGGCCGATGGAAAGCGGCCGCTCTCCGGTTAACTCGAGCACTTGGGAATGACGGTCTGCGTGATGAATGACAATTCGCGGCATTTCGGGCTTCCAGTTTCATCGTACAAGAAGAGCACGCGCACTACTTGTCTGTGGAGAAAGCCCTTGTTCAAACGAAAAATAGTACTTAGGAAGCGCCGAGCACAATACACCACAAAGGATCGTAGTACGATATAATAGGAGCGTGAAGAGAGAACCTGCGAAACGAAACGCGCAAGCGGGGAAGAAGAGACTTCCGCATCGTCTTATTCAAGACCTCGCGTCGTTTCGCTACCAATTGCGCAAGTTTCTTCGATTTAGTGAGAGGGCTGCAATCAGCCAAGGCCTCACGCCGCAGCAACACCAGTTGCTCCTGGGCGTTGCGGGCTACAACGGCGCCAGGAGTGCCACGATCTCCGATCTCGCTGAATTTCTCCAGGAGCGGCACAACTCGGTCGTCGAACTCGTCGGGCGTGCTGTAACGAAAGGTCTCGTGCGCAAGGATCACGATCCGAATGACCGGCGGTATGTCTATGTATCGCTGACGTCGCGAGGAGAAGTCACTCTGTCCAGGCTCGCGGAGCTTCATCGAGACGAAATCGTAAGGTTAAGAGCTGGACTGTTCGCCGGCGGAAGCATTAAAAACAAGTCGCAAAGGTGACCGTAAACGAAATCGTATGCCGAAAAGCGCGAAAAAAAATCATTATCCATTGCTGCGCAAATACTTGCCCATTGTCCACCAGGATCTGAGCGCGACGTATTCCCGAAATCTCCATAAATGGCTGATCATCGCGCCAGTAATCGGGGTCATTACCGGCTTGGGAATCACTGGCATTGCCGCGCTCGTTCTGAGGGTCGTATGGCCAATTACTCTCGACTATTTTGTGAGTCACGCTTGGTCTATCGTACCGATTGTTACTGCTGCTTTTGCCATCACGGGCTTAATCATGCAGTTCCTCACTCCGAATCCCAACGAGCATTCCACGGAGGAGATCGTAAAGTCCTACCACGAACATCAGGGCGATATCGATATGCGCCCATTCTTCGCGAAGCTGTTTGCCGCGGTGACAACCGTTGGTTTCGGCGGCAGCGCTGCGCTGGAAGGCCCAAGCATCTATGGAGGCGGCGGGATTGGCTCATGGCTCTGGACGAAAATGGGCCGCTTTCGCCTCACTGCACGAGACCGTCGAATAATGCTGATCAGCGGTGCGGCTGCGGGCATGGCAGCAGTATTTCGTGCGCCTCTCACGGGCTTGGTTTTCGCGCTGGAGATGCCTTACAAAGACGATTTGGCGCATGAAGCATTGTTGCCGTCCCTTATCGCTTCGGTTGTGGCCTTCGTTACCCTCGCATCGTTTATGGGCGCGCAACCCATCTTCGATTTTGGAAGCGCTCACTCATTTACCGGCAAAGATTTGATCTGGTGCGCCTTGTTGGGAGCCATCATCGGATTGATTGGCATGGTGTTTTCCATCACCTTCCGCCACGCGCGCAACTTCTTCGTCAAATGGGCAATGCCCCACTGGATAAAGCTGACCGTCGGAGGGTTTTTGACGGGTTTGTGCGGCTTGATCTTCGTGCTAATTTTTAGAGACGGTCTGATACCGATGGGCCCGAACTATGAAGCGGTCGGCTTGATCTTAGGAGCGCAACATAGCGGCGTAGAGCTTGTGCTGTTCGCCGTATTCAAACTTGCTGCCACGCTCTTCTCACTGGCCTCCGGCGGGGTAAGCGCGATGTTCGTGCCGCTGTTTTTGAGCGGAGGAGCGCTGGGCACCGCGTTCGGACAAGTGTTGCACAGCGGTTCCGTGGAGCTTTACGCAGCAGTCGGTATGGCTGCATTTATCGCTGCGGGCTACAAAACTCCGCTTGCTGCCGTGACGTTCATCGCCGAGGCGACCGGCGGGCATGCGTTCATTATTCCTGCCGTTATCGGCTCCGCTGTGGCGTACGCGGTTTCCGGCGACGCGTCTGTATCAGGAGATCAACGCTTGCATGAAGGCGTAAGAGTGCACGATCTGAGAGAGGCAGAAGTGGGACAGATCATGCAGCGGGATATTATTTCCGTGCCGGCATCCCTGAATCTGCGCGAATTTGAAGAAACGATTTTGAAGCAGAGTCCGCACAGCACATTTCCCGTTATGGATGGTCCCAGCGTGGTCGGCACAATTTCGGAGCGCTCGCTTATAAATGACGGTGCCGAGAGACATCCGGACATGACGGTAGGCGATGCTGTGAACCGTAAAACTAGGAAAATTCCGCGGAATTGCGATGCAATGGAGGCACTGCGCTTGCTGCTGGCTGAAGATGCTCAGCCGATGCTGTTGGTGACGAATCGCAAAGGGAAATTGGAAGGCATCGTGACCAAGTCTGATTTGCTCGAAGCGCTGAAAGTTCGTGGCGAAGAAGCCGAACCGGAGTTGGAAGAAGCGGCGGACGCCGCAACTCCAATGTGATGCGCAAGCATAACGATCTACCGGATCGTCTGTCTTCCATTTCACTCTCGCCGCATGGGATTAGGATCGAGTAGGGAGACCCGCAGGAGAATTGTTCAATGGCCGATTCGCCGCTCCCCGAAATTGAAAGCACTCCACAAGCGAAACCGCACGAAAGGAAAAGCTTCGGTGTCGCGCTGGAACCCGAAGTCGTCAAAATTTCCCTCTACGCAGTTTTAATCGGCGCTGTCAGCGGGTTGGTGGCTGAGGGCCTGCTCGAGCTCATCTACTTCTTCACGAATCTTTGTTTCTATGGGCGCATTTCTTTCGCTGATGTGAGCCCCGCAAATAATCACCTTGGACCGTGGGTGATTCTCATTCCCACAATCGGCGGCTTGCTGGTCGGAGTCATGATTTATCTCTGGGAGCCGACGCTCAAAGGCCACGGCATCCCGGAGGCCATGGAGGCTGTGCTTTTCAACCACAGCCGCATGCGATTGCGCGTTGCCTTTCTGAAGCCTTTGGCTACCGCGATCGCCATCGGAACGGGCGGCCCTTTCGGTGCCGAGGGCCCAATCATTCAAACCGGCGCCGCCGTGGGTTCGCTCTTTGGACGCCGAATGGGGCTTACCCCCTACTACCGAAGGGTCCTGCTCGCGTCAGGAGCCGCCGCGGGTATGGCTGCTACGTTCACCGCACCGCTTGCCGGTGTGCTGGTTGCGATCGAGTTGCTGCTCTTTGAATTTCGCGCGCGGTCGTTCATTCCCGTATCGCTTGCTGCAGCAGTCGCTACGGGAGTGCGAATACATTTCGTAGGATGGACGCCTCTTTTTCCGACTCCTGAGTATAAGCTCACCAGCATGAATGAGCTTTGGCTATTTGCCCTAATGGGACTCGTATTGGGTGTTGTTGCGATTGCGATGATTCGGGCGCTGTTTTGGACCGAAGACCTTTTCGATCGCCTGCCAATCAAACGCCTGGCGATATGGTCTCCCGCCATCGGCGCGGCAATTCTGGGCGTCATTGGCTATTTTATTCCACAGGTGTTCGGCACGGGTTACGACACAATACGCGCCATGCTGAACGACCATCTCACGCCCGCGCATCTTCTGGGCATTTCTGTGGCGAAGTTCTGGGCGCTCATAATTTCGCTCGGTTCGGGAACCACCGGCGGCGTATTCGCTCCCTCGCTGATTGTAGGCGGCGGAATCGGAGGTGCTTATGCCGTCGCGTGGCAGCACTTTTTTCCGCACCTCGTAAGCGACCCTGCTTTTTACGCACTCGTGGCGATGGCAGCCGTGTTCGGCGGGATTGCCCGTGCTCCGCTCACCAGCATCGTTTTTCTTTTCGAACTCAGTCACAACCCGAATTCGCTGCTGCCATTGATCGTCTGCGTGATGATTACGGACGGCCTCGTGCGCCTCTTCAGCCCGGATTCGATGATGACCGGGAAGCTCGTAAAAAGAGGTTTGATCATCTCGCAGGACTATTCAGTCCCCGTGCTGATGCGCGCAAGGATTGATCAGGTGATGCGTAAGCAGTTCACGGTTGTAAAAGCCGATACAGAGCTTCAGACAATTTTGCGCGAGTTTACGCCGGAACATGTCCAATTGTTGCCCGTTGTAGATAACAATGGCGCGCTCGTGGGAATCATCGAAGCGCAGGACCTGCTGCATACCGACACAAAAGATCATCATTTCACGATGCGCGAGCTTGCCCGTCAGGATTACGTACGCGCCTACCCGGGCGAGTTGGTGGATCGTGTGAATCGCGACATGCTGCTCAAGAACGTGGACACCGTCATCGTGCTTGAGTCGCATGTCAGTCCGAAGCCCATCGGAATCGTGCGCGCCAACGATATCTTGCAATTGCGGCGTTGGCTGCTTGAGGAAGAAAGTGTCGAAAAGGGGGGGCCGGCCGCCGCGGCGCCCGTGCAGCCGAAATCAAGCGGCTAGAGAGCGCCCAATTTCCTCATTACATGCGAAACACGCCGAACTTGCTTTCAGGGATGGGCGCGTTGATTGCCGCCGAGAGCCCTAGACCCAGAATGTCGCGCGTTTCCGCAGGATCGATGATGCCATCGTCCCAGAGCCGGGCAGTTGCATAATAGCAGTCGCCCTGCTCGTCGTACTGCTTGCGCAGGGGCGCTTTGAATTGTTCCTCTTCTTCTTTGCTCCACTGTTTACCCTGCGACTCGAAATTGTCGCGTTTCACCGTCGCTAGCACAGACGCAGCCTGCTCGCCGCCCATTACAGAGATGCGCGCGTTGGGCCACATCCATAGAAAACGCGGCTGATACGCACGCCCGCACATTGCGTAATTTCCCGCGCCAAAGCTGCCTCCTACAATCACCGTGAATTTCGGTACCGATGTCGATGCGACGACCGTCACCATCTTCGCGCCGTCTTTGGCGATGCCGCCGGCTTCGTATTTGCGCCCCACCATGAAGCCGGAAATGTTTTGTAGGAAAACGAGCGGAATCCGCTGCTGCGAACACAGCATGATGAAGTGCGTTCCTTTCAGCGCACTTTCGGAAAACAAAATGCCGTTGTTCGCGACAATTCCCACCGGATATCCATGAATGTGTGCAAATCCGCTGACGAGCGTCGGGCCGTAGAGCTGCTTGAATTCCTCGAATTCACTGCCGTCGACAAGCCGTGTAATCAATTCGCGCACGTCATAGGCGCGCCGCAAGTCCGATGGCACCACGCCATAGATTTCTTCCTGTGCGAAACGAGGTTCGCGCGTTTTCTGAAGTTTGAGATTGGTTTTCTTGATGTAATTCAGATTTGCCGTGATCTCCCGCGCGATGGCCAGCGCATGCGTGTCGTTATCGGCCATGTAGTCCGTCACACCGGAGATGCGGGAGTGGACTTCGGCCCCGCCGAGGTCTTCGGCCGTCGACACTTCGCCCGTCGCTGCCTTCACTAGTTGCGGTCCGCCCAGAAAAATCGTGCCCTGGTTCTTCACGATCACGGACTGATCGGACATCGCCGGAATATAGGCGCCCCCCGCCGTGCACGATCCCATCACAACGGCGGTCTGCGGAATCCCCGCGGCGGACATGCGCGCCTGATTATAAAAAATACGGCCGAAATGATCGCGATCGGGGAAGATTTCATCCTGATTGGGCAGGTTTGCGCCGCCGCTATCGACGAGATAAATGCATGGCAACCGATTCTCCATCGCGATTTCCTGCGCGCGCAGATGCTTCTTCACTGTAAGCGGATAATACGTGCCGCCTTTGATTGTGGCGTCATTGGCGACGATCACGCATTCACGCCCGGAAACGCGGCCAATGCCCGTAATGATCCCTGCCGACGCGATGTTTTCGCCGTACATGCCGAGCGCGGCCAGCGGCGAAAGCTCAAGAAAATGTGAGCCCGGATCGATGAGGTTTTGGACCCTATCGCGCGGCAACAGTTTGCCGCGGCCGAGATGTTTCTTGCGTGCCGCCTCGCTGCCACCCGCTTTTGCGGCTTCGATCTTCGAATGTAGTTCTTTTGTTAGAGCTTTTAGCGCCGCTGCATTCGCTTTGAATTTTTCGGATTTCGGATCGAGAGAGCTTGTCAGAATCGGCATGAAAAGTGGCTCGTCATGCGGTATTTCACCGCGAACGAAGTGTCGCACTTGATCGGCCACGTTTGCAATATGGGTGCCGCTTGTACTTGTAAATGAATAATGGAAAAACCAGAGAAGGTCATAGACATGGCCGCGCCGTTTTTGGGATACTTTCATGTTTCAGTCGCGGGCGCTGCATAATTCGCGCCACATTAAATTAGGGAAACTATCGATGAATGCAAATCGCCGTTTGGCTTTCAGCTTGACGATACTAGCCGCAGCCGTCGCGGGCGCTGTCTTATTTGCCTCGCGGCCTACGCCGACGCGAGCTGCGCAAATGCATGCGCCCGCGCAAAAGGCTACCGCCTCGCAGGGCGACGTCGGGCGCGGCCGCTATATCGTCGAGGACATCGCAATGTGCGAGGAATGCCACACGCCGCGCGACGCCAACGGCAATCTGGACGAATCGCGGCAGTTGCAGGGTGCGCAGATTTGGATCCAGCCCGTACATCCAATCACAGACTGGGCAAATCGTGCGCCAGGAATCGCTGGCTTTGTGGGATTCACGGATGCCCAGGGTGAGGATATTTTCGAACGCGGCATCGGTCCAAACGGACTGCCGATTCAGCCGCCGATGCACATCTACCACATGAGCCAGTCGGACGCGCTCGCCGTAATTGCGTATTTACGTTCGCTGCCGGGTGACTACTCAAGGTAAGTCCCGCTGTAGTTCCCATGGCCCTGGCAGCCCGGTCGCTTCTGTGGGCGCCACGCGCTGATCGAAAGGCTTTCATCAACCTGAACGTCTCTCGTCATCCTGAAGGCTGCGAAAAGCGGCGTGAAGGATCTCTCTTTTTGCTCCTAAACTCTCGCACTTCAGACGTTCACATCCGCCCGGTATAATCGCGAGCGATGTTAGCGCTGCTCGGTAATGCGGCGAATTGGCTACTCGGACCGGAGAAGCCCCGCGGAGGGCGCAGCGGACATCTCTGGGCGCGCTGGATTTTCCTCCGTTGGCTGGGCTTCATATATTTCTCCGCCTTTTACGCTCTCCTCTTTCAAATCAAAGGGCTGATCGGCCCCAATGGCCTGCTTCCCGCGGGCGACTATCTCGAAGCCGTCGCGCACGCCTTCCCGCCGTCGAAGTATGACTTCGCGCCGACTCTCTTCTGGCTCGCTTCAGGCGACCGCGCCCTGATGGCTGTGATGTGGGTAGGCCTCGTCGCTTCGCTGTTGGTGCTCCTCAACTTGTGGCCGCGCGCGTCGCTCTTGATCTGTTTCGTTTGTTTCGTTTCGTTCGTCAGCGCGGCGCAGGATTTTTCCGGTTATCAATCGGACGGAATGCTGCTTGCCGCCGGATTCATTTCCATGTTCTTCGCTCCACCCGGATTTCGTCCAGGACTGGGTCGCGCCCATCCGGCATCGCGATTCAGCTTATTTCTGCTGCGATGGGAGTGGTTTCGCATCTACTTCGAGTCCGGCGTAGCCAAATGGATGGGCGGTGACCCTTCCTGGCGAAATTTCACAGCGATGGATCAGTACTATCAGAATGGACCGCTGCCCACGTGGATCGGCTGGTACGCGCAGCACTTGCCGCACTGGTTCCAGGCGTTCAGCACAGGCCTGACGCTTGTCATGGAGCTTTTCATCGTCTGGATGATGTTCCTGCCGCGCCGGCTTCGCCTCATCTGCTTCTGGATCGTGACGCCATTTCAGATCGGCATCATTCTTACCGCGAACTACACATTTTTGAACTACATCGTGCTCGTGTTGGGATTTCTGCTCCTCGACGACCGATTTGTCGAATGGATTGTGCCTGCCAGGCTGCGTGGCTTCATCGATAGAACACAGCAGGTGCCGATCGATCAAGCTGCTATTCCTCGCGGCTGGCGCGCTGAATGGCGCGAACGACTAAGACCGGTGCGCATGGGGTTCGCAGGGCTATGCCTCGGGCTCGTTTGTTACGTCACGAGCGGCAAATTGCTGGAGGAAGTCGCGCCGCGCACCTTTCACATGCCGAGGTATCCTGCCGACTGGATCGAACAGTTCCGCATTGCCAACGACTATCACCTCTTCGGCTCAATGACGCCCGCGCGTAGAGAAATCGAATTTCAAGGCACCCGCGATGGCAAGACCTGGACTACCTACAAATTCCGCTACAAGCCGCAGGCTCTGGATAAAGCGCCGAGAATTTACGCGCCTTATCAGCCCCGCTTCGATTGGAATCTGTGGTTTGCGTCGCTCGGATCGTGGCCCGAATACCGGTTCGTCGTGTTCACAGAGGAGCGGCTTTTGGAGAACGATCCGAGCGTACTTGCACTATTCGCAGGCAATCCATTCCCGAGTAGTCCGCCGATTCGCGTTCGATCCGTGATCTATCAGTATTGGTTTACATCGATGAAGACGAAGCGTGAAACCGGGCTCTGGTGGCGCAGGGATTTACTCGGTCAGTATGCCCCAACTCTCGAGCGGGAGCCCGATGGCTCAATCCAATTATTGCCCATGACGTCGATGCCGCTTCAGGGCAGCAGCGATGCCAATCACTAGAGGTGGTCCGCAGCCGCCGAACTAACAAGCTGTCGCTATAAACGAGCGCGGTGTTTGGCTGGAATGCGGTGGTGCAACCGCCTTCCGCGGTGGATTTCGCTCCAGCCATGACAAATAGTTCTCGCGCATTTGCGCCACATGATGCGGGATGTGCTGCTCCTGAAGCTCCACCCATTTGCCCAATTCTATTTCGCCCGATTTCGAGTGGACGATCGAATGCGACCAAACCGGTTCGGGAACCGTGACGAGAAGTTGATACGTCATCCTGCGCAGGCGCCGAATAATCTCCAGCGCTTCGCGCGTGCTCTGGTGGAAATAGCCCAGCGAATCGGCCCACCGTGCGGCATCGAACTCAACGGGAGCGATGCCCGGTTCCGCGATGAAGTGTCGGCAAAAGATGTAGGCGCTGGCCTCGCTATCGGCCAAGTGCAAAATGATTTCGTGAATGCTCCATCGTTGCGCGGACGGCTTGTGCAGCCACATCTTCCTGGGGAATTCGCGAAGCGCGGCGCACAGGAGTGCCGGGGAGCGCCCGAACGATTCCAAAGTTTTGCGACGTTCACTGCCGATGGTCATAGGACATTCTTACCTTGGTGACGTTAGACGCGGTAGTCCCAATTTGGCTGCTTGAATCGAGCTACAGCGTTTTCTGATAACCAAATTGGCTGGTACCAGTAGCTCCGCAACAGGGCGCGGGCTTGTTCCCTTCGGAGTCCTTGGAAATATGGAAATTCGGAGTTTCGCTATTCGGAATCCCGTATTTCGGCTGGCGCACGCGACGCCGTCTTGCGGTTTCGCCAGTAGGCGCGCCATTCGCCCACCAAATACAACGATCCGGTAGCAAATATAGCATCTTCGGCGGAAGCCATCTTAATCGCCTGCTCGAGGGCTTCTTGGGGATCAGCTTCTACGACGAATGAAGCTGCAAGATGGCCGGCCATTTCTGCTAAGACCTTCGCGGAAATGGCTCGGGGTTGGCGCGGAGCCGTAAGGATCACGCGTTCGGCGTGCGGAAAGAGCAGTCCGGCTATTTCATCCACGGCTTTGTCGCGAACCGTCCCGTAGACCAGAAAAATTCGGCGGCCCGAAAAGTTCTCTTGCCAGAATCTTACCAGTTCACGAGCTCCAGCCGGGTTGTGCGTACCATCCAGATACACCGTGGGATGCTCAGAGAGCCTTTCGAGCCGTCCCGGCCAGCGTACAGAACGAATCCCAAATTCGATATTCTCATCGCTCAGCGAGAAGCCCCGCTCGGCGAGTAAGCGTGCGGCGGTAGCGGCCGCGAGCGCGTTGCGAACCTGAAAACGCCCCGGCAGCGGTGGATTGAGCGACAAAGTGTGTCCGCTGCCACGCCGAAGCCCTGCGACCGCCGGGTACCGCCCGTCTATGGAATGAGTGAACCTGACGCGATATGCCGAATCGATCTCGATTAGTCGAGCGTCAAGCTGACGGCAGCGCTCCGCGATCACTGTGCGCGCTTCCGGCCGTTCCGCGGAGCTTACCACTGTGATTCCCGGCTTGATAACTCCCGCTTTTTCAGCGGCGATCTCCGCGATCGAATGTCCGAGCAAGCCCTCATGGTCAAAATCGATCGACGTTATGACGGCGACTTCCGGCATAACGATATTTGTCGAATCGAGCCGGCCACCGAGCCCGACCTCGTAGACCGCAAAATTCAGGTTCATTTCGGCGAAGATCAAAAAGGCCATCGCGGTGATGCACTCGAAGTAAGTCGGATGCGCTGCGAGTCTACCGGAAGCCATCAACGACTCGATGTTCGAATGCACGCGGGTCCATGCCGCCGCGAAGTCGTCGTCGGAAACGTCTTCGCCGTTGATCCGAATACGTTCATTCACGCGTTCAAGATGCGGTGACGTGTAAAGCCCGGTGCGCAAGCCTGCCGCCCGCAGAATCGATTCGAGCATCGCAGCCGTCGAGCCCTTGCCATTTGTGCCGGCGATATGGGCGCAGCGAACGCCGCGATGCGGCTGGCCGAGCGACGCAGAAAGCGTTTCGATATTCTTCAGCCCGAACTTATGGATTTGCGCACCGGCAGCGGAGCTTTGAGCCGGCTGCCGTGGCGCGGCCAGTTCTCTGCCCAGGGCGAGCAGACCGCGGACGGACTCTTCGTAATTCATCTTTAGTCGAGAAAGAAGCCGAAAGCCTGTGAAAGGTAGCTTTTCAGATCCTTGCGTGGCACCACGGCATCGAGGAAGCCGTGTTCCAGCAGAAATTCGGAGCGCTGGAAACCTTCGGGAAGTTTCTGCCGGATTGTCTGCTCAATCACGCGTGGACCGGCGAACCCTATAAGCGCTCCGGGTTCAGCGATATTGAGGTCACCGAGCATTGCATAACTCGCTGTAACTCCGCCGGTCGTCGGATCCGTCAGGACGGAAACGAATGGCACGCCAGCTTCATCGAGCCGGGCCAGCGCGGCGGATACCTTCGCGAGCTGCATTAGGCTGACGGCGCCCTCCATCATCCGCGCGCCGCCTGAGCACGAGACGATGACAAGTGGAATCTTCTTTTCGAGCGAACGTTCAATCGCGCGCGCAACTTTCTCGCCCACCACAGAGCCCATCGATCCGCCGATAAATCCAAATTCCATTGAGCAGCAGATCACAGGGCGGCCGTCGATCCGCCCTTCGGCCGTGAGGATCGCGTCGTTCGTTCCCAGCTTGTTCTTCGCGTCCTTCAGCCGCTGCGAATACGCCTTCGTATCGGCGAAATGCAGCGGATCGCTCGACGCCAATTCCGCATCGTGCTCGATCCACGGCGTATTTTCGTCAAGAAGAAGCGCCAGCCGGTCCCGCGCTCCGATGCGGAAGTGATATTCGCATTTCGGGCAGACGTTCAGGTTCTGCTCGATATCCTTTTTCCAAATTGCCGCCCGGCATGACGGACACTTTTCCCACAGCCCTTCCGTGCGGACTCGCCGTTCGTCCACTGGGGTGGGATTCTCAATCGATTTCTTATCGCGCTTGAACCAAGACATGTTCCGAATGATCGACTCCCGCGGCTCCGAGCAGCCTCAGGCTAATAATCGATTCCTCTTTGCGCCAGAATGCCTTTCGTATAGGGATGCTTCACTTCGCGCATTTCCGTCACCAGGTCCGCCGCCTCCACGAGCTTCGGATGAGCGTTGCGCCCCGTACATATCACGTGTATTCGCTCCGGACGGGCAGTGAGCGAAGTCGTCACCTGTTCGGCGTCCAACATCTTATAGCTGATCACGTAATTGATCTCATCCAGCACCACGAGATCGTATTTTTCGCTGTAAATCTGCTCGAGTCCAAAGCGCCACGCTTCTTCGCAAAGCCGGATGTCCTCGGGATCGGGTTCCGCGCCGCCAATCTTCACGAAGCCCCGGCCCATCGGCCGCATCTCGAACTTATCGACACCCAGCATTTCCGCCGCGTCCAGCTCGCCATAGTGCCATGAACCCTTAATGAATTGCACCATCAGCACCCGCAGCCCTTGCCCCACTGCACGAAAAGCCGTGCCGAGCGCGCACGTGGTCTTGCCTTTTCCCGGTCCCGTGTAGACGATCAGCAGCCCTTTTTCCTCCGGCATTCTCGATGCGCGCCTCGGTGGGACAGTTTGCCACACCTGCGACGCCCGAACAAAAGCGAAAGCTCAGAAGCGTTCCTTCTATCCGTTGTTCCGGCAAGAACCAGGCTGCGGAAAATTGCGGGAGCGGGAAGGGCGGGGCTTCGAGGCCCCGCCGTAAAATGCAGCCTAATGAGCAAGCCTTTAGCCCCTGGAGCGTTTGCGCTTTTTTTCGCAGCGCGAACAGCGGCGGTTAACCTTGAGGCTTCACTTTCTCGGTGCCTTTAGGCCAGTGCGGCTTGAACTTTGAATCGGGTACATTCGGATTGCGAACCATCTTCGTATACCGAATGGTGAGATAGTCTCCGCCGTTTTCCGTGAACTTCTGCTCGTCGGGCAGCCACGTCGTCTCATCCAGCCAAATCTGAATCTTCGAGAACTGTTTCAGTACAGCCGGCGATCGCGGCGTCAAATCAAGCAGCGCGTCTTTCTTGCCATCGATCGTGTCTTCGCCTGTGTATTTAACCTGAAAGCCCTTTTCCAACTGGCTGCCGGACGTTCCAAATCCGAGGAGCAGAAATTCGTCCGCCAGATCCCGATTTTTTCCCAGATTGTATTCTTCTACTTGATTCAACCCGGGCGTGTAGACGTAGATGTTGTCGCCATTGCGCAATATCGTGCGCGAATCGGGCGCATTCATTTGAAGCAGCATTTTATTGTCGCGCACCAGCAGCGTGCCTGCTTCGGTCGAGCGGTCATTCACCACAACGGTCACTTTCGTGCGCTCAACATCTGCGGAGAGGCTGTGAAAGCCCTTCGCGGATCGATCAAGCTGCTTCAGAATGCCATCCAGCGTAATTCCGCGGCCCTGTGCGGCAAACACTTGCCCTGCGGCAAATACCACGGCGAGCAAGCCGCAGCCCGCCGTATATCTTAGCAATCCCGTCACCTGTAAACTTTCCTCCACCTTCCGCGCAAAGACCGGGCAGACGCCACTTTCATAATAGCACAGCGATTTGGGGCGCTTCGGAAGGCGACGACGCCTATTCGCGCTTCATGCGCAGCGTGACGTCGTAATCGAGAACGGTGCGGTCGTTACCGAGGACGAAGTCGATTTTCTCTACCTGAAATGTCCGGTCTTGCAGTGCCGGAACAGTGCGGGCCAGAATGTCATGCGTACCGCGCTCAAGTTCCGGGCTGTTCTTTGACGCGCGTTTGTCGAACGGAAGCAACCGTGCATCCACGCGATAGACAGCTTCATTACTTCCGAAGTCCTCCGAAATCAGCTGCACTTGTGAGCTCGCCGGAACCGTTCGCCGCGGACCGTCCTGGAACCAGCTGCGCGGCGTCGCCAGAAGAAAAATCAGGATAAGCGCTACCAGCAGGTCGTAAGGCCAGCTTCCCCGCTCATACGCCCAGAAAACCGTATTGACGATTCCTCGCCAGAGTTTCCGCATGTTGTTAATGAATCACGGAGTCGACGACCATTCCATCCCGCATGTGCAGCACCCGGTTGCCATACGTCGCGGCTTCCGGATTGTGGGTGATCATCACGATGGTTTGCCCTAACTCTCGATTCAGATGGCGCAGCAGCGAAAGAACCGCATCCGAGCTCTTTGTGTCGAGATTTCCCGTCGGCTCGTCCGCCAGCACGATTTTCGGTTCGCTGATGATTGCCCGCGCCAGCGCCACTCGCTGCTGCTCGCCCCCGGACATCTCCGAAGGCCGATGATTTAGTCGCGCTCCAAGACCCAGCAGGTTGGTCACCAGGTCAAAGCGATGCGGGTCGTATCCGTTCCCATGAATGTGTTGCGCCAGCGTAATGTTGTGCCGCGCATCCAGCGTCGGCAACAGATTAAACTTCTGAAACACAAAGCCGACCTTGTGTCTTCTCAGTGAAGTTCGCTCCGCATCGTTCATCGTCGCGAGATCGTTGCCATCCATAAGCACTCGTCCGCGGCTCGCCCTGGCAAGTCCGCCGATCACATGCAGCAGTGTCGACTTGCCGCATCCCGAAGGCCCCATGATGGATACGAACTCGCCGGACGCCACTTCCACATTGACGCCCTGAAGCGCCGCCACTTCAAGTTTGGCGTTGCCGTAGATCTTCCACAGATTTTCGGTCTTGAGTATAAGCTCCAAGCGATCCCCTACACCTTTTCGCCAGTCTGAAGCCTGAGTATTCTATGCGTCTTTGCCGCTTCTGCCTAGTTGGGGAGGGGATTACTCGTATGCGAGCGCTTCGACCGGATCCTTGCGGCTGGCCATCCATGTCGGATACAGCGCTCCGAGCAGGCCGCCTGCCACGGCAATCAGGCACGCGTAAACGCACCATTCGAGTGTGATCAGGGCCTGAGGTAGAGAGGGGAAAAGTACTCGAATAAGAACTCGCACCAGGAAACTGAGCGCTATTCCGACGACAAAACCACCTACGCAGAGCAGGGCTGTTTCGCTAAGGATGATTCTCGCGACGTAGAGTTTTGACGCGCCCAGCGACTTGAGCACTCCAATCTCGCGCGTGCGTTCATTCACCGTGGTGTACATCGAGAGGAAAATCACCAGAAATCCGATCGAGACGGCAATCGCGATCATCACCGTTCGCAGCGCCGCAAGCCCCGGGACATTCGACGCCGTAAACATCTGTATGTAGTCCTTCATGGGGCGCACGGTGTAGTTCGGCAGCAGTTGATTCACCTTGTCCATGGCCGCCAGTGTGTGATCGCTTCGATCGCATTTAACAAAGAAGACAGTGGCTTTATCCGTCGCTCCTGACATCTGTTGCAGCGACGAAAGCAGCACAAAGAGCCGCGCGCCTTTACCGTGTTCCACTACTCCGGCGATATGGAAGTCATGCCCGAGCACGTGCAGCATCTCGCCCACTCGCGCCTTGTGCGCTCGAGCATAAACATCGTCAACAAGAATGTCATCGGCATTTTGCAGGTTCTTCCCTGAGTAGTAGACAAAGCCGCCTGAAACCGCCCGAAAGCTTGCAGGATCGATCCCCCAGACCATTTCAAGACTGTTGACGGAATTCAGTTGCGTGAGGACAGGCGCCACAGCTTGCACATATTGCAACTGCTGCAATTTCGTCCCGATCGCAACGGGCATCGGAGCTCCTGTGAAGCCCAGAAACACGGAAGCCGACGGCGGTTGCACCATGATGTCCGCGCCGACGCCTTCCGTACGCTTCGCCGAATCCATCAGCAGCGCACTCGTCACACCGATCACGATAATCACGAGCGTCACTTCCAGAGCCACCGCGATCATCGTGACGAACGTCCGAACCGGCCGGTGCGTCACGTTCTGGGAAATCATGTAGCCGATCAATGTTGTGGGCTGCCTGTCTCTTCGCCGACGCGGACCAACTGGGAGCCGGTCGGTTGCTTCAGCACAAACCGGCTCGCCTCAATGGTCGTATCGGGCGTCAACTTCGTCACGGTAATAGCCAAAGTATAGCCTTCGGAGGGGCGTTCGAGGGTAATCTTCTCGGGATATTGCACGGCGCCAAAAGGCTGCCATTGCGCGTAATGAATGTCCGATTCTGCCTGGCCATCCTCGCCGTAGATCTCGATTCGAGCCATGCTGAGTCCCGCCCGCTCAAACCATATCTTCCGCGTGATATGCCAATTGCCGGACGCGGTCTGTGCTCCGCTCGAATTACCGCTCGAGCTCGCCACGGTAAGCACATAATCGCTCGAATTGCCGTCCATGGCCTGCTCAAGAAGCACAACGTCTGACGCCGGAATCGGCTCCCAAAAGATCGCCTGCATTAAATGCTGTGGCCGCAGATTTTGCACGGCTGTAGTGTCGGACGCTTTTTCCACACTCGTCGAACCCGTCAAAAACTGATTTTTCGATGGAATGTAGATCGAAAAGGTCTTCCCGTCGCTCACCATGTCGAAGATGTTCGTGCTGATCACGGGCGCCTGCCCGATTACCCGCACCAGGTCTGGCTTCTGCGCCAGTATGAATCCGCTAACTCGCGGATACTGCTTCATTATGCCGGTAAACGCCGAACTTGAAGTCCACTGCATCGTGACGGCCGCGTTTATAGACGTGATGCTCCGCGCCACTTGGTCATATTTTGCAATCAGATCGGCTCTTGTTGCGGTTCTAAGCGGCGCGCCGCTTGGAGCTTTGGTTATGCGGGTTTGGCGTGCACCGCAGCCGGCCACTCCGGCGCAGATCGCACAGGCGAGAAAAATTTGATATAAGCTGCTTGCTTTCAGTGTCTTCGCCCCAATTCGCGCCAAATTTCAATCTAACAGCAGCCCCATATCGCGTCAATCCACCGCGACACTTCAGGATGCTTCCCATTGATTTAATTCGTCATCCTTGAGGGACGCGAAGCGGCCCGAAGGATCCCTCTTTCTTTCGTTCCGACTCACAAGCTGGCCTCACGCCGCCAGATCATGTGAGCCTGGATCGCTCACTTCGCCGCTCGCAACGCCGTCACACGCTTCTCGGCAACCGCAAACTGCGCTTTCGCCGCCTTCGAACCCATAATGGCCTTCTCGATGTTACCGAACATCGCCGGATTATTCGTCTTCTCGCGTAACTCCTTCAGGAACGGCCGAACCTTCGCGAAAAGGAAGTACATCTCGCCGCAAAAAGAATTATCGAAAAAGAGCGATTCGTGCGCAGCGCCTTTCAGCACCAGGTTGGCCGCCATGCTCCAATAGCTTGAGACCTGCCTATACCAATTGTTCTCCGGCGTACCGGCCGCAGCCTGCACCTTCAGGAAGTCGTCCACCTGCATGGGCCAGAATGTGCCGAGCCACCATTGGCGTGCCTTGCGCATTTCAGGTTCGCGCCGCAGGTTGTATAGCTCCAGAATAAGTCTGGCGTCGTCCGCTGTCGGTTTCTTTGCCATCGTCGTGCCTCCAAAAAAATAGGGCTGCGCCGCTTGCGACGCAGCCCTGTTCATATTCCCTTGGTTCTGACGCAATTTTCAACCACTCAATCCGCTTGTCCCTAAACCTACTTCGGCTTCATTGTTGCAGGCTTCGCGGCTTTCTTGGATTTCGCTTTCTTGGCCATCTGATCCTCCTTCGACGGGTTGCGCCCCAGGCGGGCATGGCATCACCTTATACGAAAACGCATCGGTAAAGTCTACGAAGAAGTGACGATACTTGCTGTTGAAGCCAAAAACGTGCAGCGCGGCCGTTGAGCCAAGACAGCTCGCCTCCGCTAGTGGGTCGTCAACAATAGGCTCGCCCGCGAAACCGGCGAGTCGAAGGAGCTCTTCTGCCCCCAAGCTGCAAAAACCAGAAATGCCGTCATCCTGAGCGGCTTCTGCGAAGGACCTCTCTTGTTTTTAAGATACGCCTAACCTTGCCGCGCAGTTTGCCCAAAGCGTCGCACTTACGCGTATGTCTGTTCCTAAGGCTCAATAGAGTGCGCGCCTCTCGTCCGTTTCGCAAATGAAACCGTTTCAAAAAACACTAGCGCAATCCAAATTCGAGTGTACAATCGCCGTCGTTCTGCAGGGCAGAACGTGAATCGAGGTGCCTGCTGTCGCGCTCAGGCGATCCTTAAAACGCTTCGGCCTGCGCATTCGACGCCTCTGCCTGCGGTGGGCAGCGGGTGAGATTCGGAAGATCTGGAATTTTTGGGAGGGGAAAATGAGAATCCGCAAGATGGATGGCGGCAGGATCGCCTGTATAGTCATCGCTGTAGTGGTGATGGCGGCTTTAGCTTTCTTAGTCTACACACCTCTGGGTTTTTCCCAGCAGGCTGAACAAGGCGCACAACCGGCCCAGGGCGCAGTAGGCGCTCCCGGCGCGCAGGCTGCTCGGGGCGGGCGTGGAGGCGGGGGCGGTTTCAGTCATGCCGCTGCCGCAGACTACAACGACAACACGGGTTTTACCTCCCTGTTTAACGGCACCGATCTCAACGGCTGGACATCGGACGGTCAAAATTGGTCCGTAAAGGACGGCGCAATTTACGCCGAATCGACGTGCGAGAAGCCCACAGGCACAATCTATATTTACTCCGACATTGGACTGGCGGGCGATTTCGATCTCAAGGTTCGCATGAAGGGAACTGAAACTGTGAACAGCGGTATTCAGTATCGCAGCTGGCTGACCGAAGACCTTGACGCGCCGCATTTTCCCCGGCCGTCTTTTCCGGGCCGCGGCGCAGCGGGCGCTCAAGGGCGCGGCGGTGCAGCCGGCGCTCGAGGACGCGGTGGGTTTGCAGGCCGCGGGCCGGCGGGTGCATGCCCGGGCGGTCAACCTCGGGGGACGCCTCCGGACCGCGCAATGGAAGCCAAGTACGGTATGGGCGGACCGCAATATGACTTCGATAACAGCGACATGTATCCCGGACAGTTTTACGAACAAGCGTCCGGGCGAGGCATTATCGCGTGGCCCGGAGAAGTCGTGATCACCAATCCCGGGGTGCCGAAGCAACTTCTCGGAACCTTGGCGGATAAAGCGACCCTCACATCGTGGTTCCATAAGGACGACTGGAATGAAGAAGAGGTCATTGCCGAGGGCCATACTTATCTGCATTTCCTGAATGGCCATCTCGTTTGCGTTTTAGTCGACAACGATCCGCTGTATTTCCAGAAGACAGGACACATCGGCTTCGAAATCGAAAGCACTGGTCAGTTGTACATCAAGGACGTCTACCTGAAGAAGTTCTCCGACTAGCTGCCGGTGCGGGCCTCAGGAGTCTCTCCCTGAGGTCCGCTGTTCCTTCATCTAATGGCGGTTTTTCGGTTTGCCCGGTATTGGACGCCCCTCGCCCGCCGACATCTCATGATCGACGCCCTAAGAGGGGCCCTCCTTTCTACGATAAAGGGGAGCCGAACGATGCGCAGACTGCTTGTTTTACTGGCCCTTTCTGGTTTCCTGACACTCGCGGATACTCGCCCACCAGACATTCCGTTCAAAATTGAGATGATCGATCCCGGCTACAGCGAAAGCGCAGCCGTTGCCGACATCAATCACGACGGTTACCTCGATATCGTCTCCAGCGAATACTGGTATGAAGCGCCCACTTGGAAGAAACATCAGTTCCGGCAAATCAATTACTCCGGAAACTACATCGACAATTTCATCGATATACCGATTGACGTGAACGGTGACGGATATCCGGACATCGTCAGCGTCACGTATTTCTCGCACAAACTCTCGTGGTTCCAGAATCCAGGCGCGAATGTGAAGGAGAGCCGTGCGCCTTGGTCCGAGCACATGATCGACGATAGCGGGCCGATCGAATTCGCCTTCCTCGTCGATATCGAAAATTCTGGCAAGAAACGTGACATCCTGCCTCAATTCGCCACGCCGCGGCTGCCGCTTGCTTGGTACGAGTTAAAAGACGGCAATTGGGTGAAACACATTGTCTCAACGCACGGCTATGGGCACGGCATTGGCGCCGGCGACGTGAATGGTGATGGACGAGCGGATATCCTCACGCCAAAAGGATGGCTCGAAGCGCCGGCCGATCCGCGTTCCGAAGACTGGAAATTTCATCCGGATTGGGATTCGAACACCGGCGCGAGCTATTGCGGGCTAAATTCCACTTCAATTACGGGACAAGGTACCCCACCTTCGCCGGTTCCGGGCAGCCAGCCGGGCGAACTTGGGTTCATGCATGTAATCGACATCAATGGCGACGGTGTGCCGGATGTGCTCACCACCTGCGCGCACAGTTATGGCGTCTTCTGGATGGAGCAGCGGCCCAACGATCAATGGGCGAAGCACAATATCGATTACACATGGTCACAGGGGCACTATTCCGTTCTCGCGGATATGCGCGGCGACGGCCATCTGGATCTGGTGACGGGAAAAAGATATTTCGCGCATAACGGAAACGATCCCGGAGCGCGCGAGCCTCTCGGCGTCTATTGGTACGAATTTCAATCAACGCCTCAGCATGCAGTCGAATGGATTCGGCATGTGATTAGCTATGGCGGTCGCATGGGCGGCGGGACGGAATTGCAAGCTGTCGATATCGACGGCGACGGTGACATTGACGTGGTCGCCGGCGGCAAAAGCGGTCTTTTCCTTGCGCGCAACATGACCAAGGAGATGGCCGCCACCAAAACGCCCGCTCCATCTCGAAATTCGCACGGGTCAAACTGAGGTGAGTCGCCAGCTACAGAAATTTTAAGCCAGCGCACAATTTTGGCTTTGTTCATTGGCGATCTTCATCGAACCTCGACTCTCATCTCAGCGCGAAAGCCAGCGCCCTAGGCGCGGCCTAACTTAGCCCAATGCGGAATCGTTGGTGCAAAGCGAAACAGGCAGAGCGCCGTAGGTGCGACACAAGGGTCGCTGGCCTGCCGTATGCTAATGCCGTTTCCCGCGTCCTTGCGCTGGACAGCGGGCCACGCTAGTCGGTGTATAATCCCGCCGAACGGACGCGCGGGCGCGTTTCGTTCGTTGGAGAAATCTCGTGCTTTCCAATTCGCCGCACTTTCTTTTTTCCCGCAGACTCGTCCCTGTTTTCCTCTCCATCGCTTGCGCTCTCCTACTCGGTCGCGCGGCTCACGCGCAGATGGGCCCGATGAACACCTCGAGCCCCGTCATGGAAATGAAGGACGAGATTCCTCCGGACCAGCTCCCGCCGCCCCAAAAAATGACGGGCGTCGGCAATATCAGCATGCAAATCACCGCCACGCCGGAAGCGCAGGCGTGGTTCAACCAAGGCCTGAATCTTCTCCACGATTTTTGGGATTACGAATCGGCCCGCGCGTTTGAGCAGGCAGTCCGCGTCGATCCGCAATGTGCCATGTGCTACTGGGGCCTCTATCGTGCCGAAAGCTATTACCACAGCACTTCGCCGGACTACGCCGCTGTCTCGCTCGCCAAAGCCGTAAGCCTCGAAAAACACGCAAGCAAACGCGAGCGCATGTACATCGATTCGGACGCAACCTTTGTAGCCGCAACCAAGAACGGCCGGAACCAAGCTGAGCTCTTAAAAGGGATCGAGATCTTGCGAAAGCTCGTGAAGGAATATCCAAAGGACACGCAAGCTCCGATTTTCTTGGCGCTCGCTACCGGATTCGGCGGCAAAGAAGGACTGACGCTTCTGCAAGGCGTGCTCAAGCAGGATCCAAATAATTCCGCTGCGAATCATTATTACATCCACGGTCTCGAGGCGCAGAAACCCGAGCTTGCGCTGCACAGCGCGGAAATATTGCCGAGTCTCGCGCCCGCCTCGGGACACATCGTCCACATGCCCGGCCACATTTTCTACCGCCTCGGCGATTACGCACGCGCAGAGCAAGCCTTCGATGCGTCGATGCATGTGGATGAAGCTTACATGCGCGATCAGCACGTAGCCGTCGATAACGATTGGAACTACGTCCACAACCTGATGTATGCCGTAGCGAATCTGCTTGAGGAAGGGAAGCTCAAAGAAGCGACGGAATATTCCGCGAAGCTTACGGGCGCAAGAGGCGAACTCGATTCAACGCTGTATCCTTTCTCCGCCCGCGATTCGATTGCACGCCTTAATCCCGAATTGCCCGTCGCCTTGCGGACTGCCGACTGGACGCAAGTGGTCGCGCTGGCCCAAGCCCATGAGTCTCCTGTCTCGCAGCCGAACATGCGTTTCCTCGCGCGTGAACTCGCAACGTTCGGAACCGGAATGCAAGCAGCCGACGCGCACGAAGCGGAAAAAGCACAATCCGAATCGACGGAATTCGATGCAGAGCTTTGGCGCATGACGCAGCAGATGAACGAAACGCAAATGCAAACGCGCATGGGACCGGCAGCCGCGAAGCCTGCGGCCAAGCCCGCTGGGCCACCGAAAATTCCTCTCAATTCCGATGCGGATATCGAGCCGCTGCTTCGTATGCTTTCGGTGATGTCGCTCGAATTGCGCGGTTCAGCGCTCGAAGCCGCCAAGCAGACCGCCGAAGCCAAATCTGTTTTTGCGCGCGGTGCCGCAGAAGAAAAGGCGCTCGGCTATCACGAGCCGCCGCTCTATATCAGGCCGGTCGGCGAGACCGAAGCTGCCGCCCTCTTCGCAGCAGGCGATTACGCCGATGCCAAAACAGCCTATCAGCAAGCTTTGGTCGAAAGGCCACGTTCAGGTTTTCCGCTTTACGGCATTGCGCTCTGCAGCGAAAAAATGGGCGACCTCCAATCTGCCGCAAAGGAATATTCCGATTTCCTGTCCGTTTGGAAAGATGCCGATGCCGGTCTGCCGCAAATCGCCCACGCTCAGGCCTACGTCGCCCAGCACTCCGCCGCTCCGCGCCAAAGTTCGAACGGATTCTGAAGC
>JBOGMU010000310.1:0-5076 GCA_050746865.1 Candidatus Acidiferrales bacterium | reverse complement strand
GAAATAACTCTGTGCCATGCAACACTGGGACGACGAATTGCGGCAACACCATTTCAACCTTCGTTCCACCGGCTGGCGTGGACGGGCCTTGGATTCGGTTCCAATGGACGCCGCTCGGAATTGGGTTGCTCGTCTGCACGATTTGCGCGGCGATGTTCCTGATGTTGCTTCAGGATAAGCGCCGTCGTTGGAGCTCGGCTCTCGCCATGCTCGTCTTTGCCGCGATGTTTGGAGTAGTAAGCTGTGGCGGAGGCGGCGGCAATGGCGGCTCGGTTACTCCCGGAGGCGGAAACGGCGTCGGTGTCCTCAGCGGCTACAATGCCGGCACCGGCTATGATCGCGCCACTGGCCTAGGCTCCGTGAACGCAGCGAACTTTATCAAAGCCAGCGGCTGGTAGAGATTGGCACGGTTAACGAGGGTCTTCCATCTCAAAGTGGGAGGCCCTCAGTTTGCCTTGCGCTATGAACGCAGCAATCGCCGGCGGTTCCTTCCCGTTGGCGTTGCGAGGCTCTACTGCTTTTGAACAGCACAGGGATCGAGCGCGCCGGTCATTGCGGGACTACTTTGTCCGCTGAAATCCTTGTACTTGGGATCAAAATGCGACTTATAGGTGTGCTCCTGTCCGTCTGAAGTTTTCACCGTCAGCATGAAAACTTCGTGAACATCGATCTTTTTTCCGTTCACCTTTTTTGTGTAATCCTTGAAATAGGCGATTGCAGGAGCGTTTATCGGAATATCGGAGGGCTGAAGATCCTTTACGGTCCCGTCGGTGTATTTCACCGAAAAGCCGTCGGCGAGTGTGCCGACGAAAGTTTGCGTCTTCGATCCCTTTGACAAGGTCAGCGTGATAGTCCGGTTCTGGTCGTCCACGGCTGTAACGGCACCGGACCATGTCATGCCGAAGTAGTCGAAAGGGTAGCATCCCGCGGGTGCTTGGCCCCGTTGTGCGGCGCCTGCCATTGCTGCTACAGCACAAATCATCAGGTAACTCAATATTGCTCTTGAGAGGACAAGACGGAAGAACATGGGTACCTCCTGGTCGGGACATCTCCCCTACTGATATGCTCGAAGCCAACGGTGGCGGACATTACCTGAACCGTCATACAGAAGTCAAATCGAATTCTCTGAATAAGCTCGCTTTTGTTCTCACCGGGACGCCTCACTAGTAGATCAGCACGCCCGCATATCCCACCACGCGCGAATAATCCCCACTAACATCGCCTGACGTTGCATAGCGCACAAGCCGCGCCTCTGTAGCGCCGAGTTCACAGGCGGCGACAATCGTTGCGACCGTCGCCGCGTAGCCGCACATCGTGATCCCTTCATTCCGAACGGTGTCGTAGAGCCCGCGCGCGTCGAGCGCGACAATGCGTTCGATCGCGCGCGAATCCTTCACGCGCGTCGCGGCGTCGCTCTCGTAATGGTTCATGTCGGTGCTGGCGATGATCAGTATCGGCCCCGATTGCGTCGCATCCGCTTTCACCACTGTCTGCGCCACGGCGCGGCCCAACTCTTCGAGCACAGGATAACGATCTGACGCGAACACCACGGGCGCGAAGCGAAAGCCGCGCCCGTGCCGCTGTGCCAATCGTTGCAAAAAAGGAATCTGCACCTCCAGCGAATGCTCGCGCGCGTGCGCCACGGTATCCTCGCGCAACAAAGGAAACGCGCGCGCTATATCTCCCGCTAATTGCCCATCGATTTTCGCGTCGCCGAAAGGCGTCCGCCAGCTTCCTTCGGTGAGAATCGCGAGTGGTTGGCCTTGCGGAATATGCCGCGGTCCGAGCAGAATGCAGCGCTCGGGAATATCAAGCTCTGCATACACCGCGCCCGCCACATGACCCGAATACATATAGCCCGCATGAGGCACAGTGCACGCGATCGCGCGGATCTTAGCCCTCGCGCCTGAGTCAGCGATGGCGCAAAACTCGTCTATCTGCCGCGCCAGTTCGGTCGCCTTAGCAGGATAGAACGTTCCGGCAACCGCGGGTGGACGCACCATGGGTGCAGTTGTAGCACATCCCCTGAGTCGGCCCGTAGGGGCGCTGCTTGTTTACGCTGAGTTTACGAAGGGCCGCGCCTTTTTCTTGTCGCTGTTAATGCTAGTGTGCGTTAAATGCCGTGGCAGGTTTCGAAGGCTTGCCGTGAATTTTCAGCGCGACCGTGTTTCCCGGTGCACACTGGATTTTAATTTTGTCGCCGTATTGATAGCCGCCTGAGGCGATGATCTGTTCCATTTTCGCTTTTGCCTGCGGGCTATAGGTGAACGTGTGGATCACTCGCTCGTTGCCCTGTTCGCTCACGACCATCGAATTGTTATCCGCGTGAAGAACTTCCACCTTCATCCACGTTCCTGAGGGCTGCCTTTTCTTCGGTCGTACGATCGTGTGAACGATGATAGGCGCGGCGACTGCGACGGCGGTCAGGGGCCCCTGTGCACGTGCAGGCACTGTCGATAGCCCGATGACCGCAAAAAACAATGAAGTGGCGAAAGCGATTGATTTTTTCATAGCTCTTCGTCGAAAGAAATTTTGAGCGACTTTAAAAACTTAATGTCCTGGGCCGTAATCGCGACTTTTGATTCCGCGGGCTCGTCTTCCATCACATCTTCGTCCACGCGAATTCGCATCGATTCGAGGAATCGCCGGTCCTGCGGCGTCATGTGCGCCTCTTCGGACGTGCGCCGAGCAAGCCCGATGGTTGCGTCCAGTTTCAGCACAATTTCATAGCCGGCCGCTCGTACTCCCGAAATCGCCTCAGCAATGCGGTCGGATTCGGCGACCGAATCGTTGATGGCGTGTCCGAGTTTCTGGAGCAACTGTTTCATGCGGTTATCAAGTTCCAAGCCGGCCTCCTCTACAACCCACTATCGTCATTTTAGGACCTGTTCTTGCGCTAAACAAGGCTGGCAAAGGGCCAGTTTTTCGCGTGCGTTAACAGTACCAGAGGCCGGGTAAATGCCGCCTCCCACAAGCTGCCCGCGCTTTCCTAGCAGCTACCTTTCCGGCGCTTAACTTCCCGAAGCCCTACCGCAGGAAAAACAATCCAGCCAGCCGGTTCTTTCGCAGGAACAGTGCGGCCCAGAGGATGATTCCAAAGAACACAGGAAAGAGCGTCTCAAATGCTGGATTGCCGACCCGTAACTGACAGCAGACAGCTCCGCCTAGATATCCTGTAAGTAGCACGGCACCGAGCACAGCCGTGCGCGGGATCACATAGATCAGCGTGCAAACGAGCAAGATGCCGCCAACCAACGGCATGGTCCAGGCGGGGAACCCCAGTTGAGCGGCTGCTGTCATCACATACTGCTCCTTTATGACCTTCGTCACGCAGTCGAACACAAGAAATAGCACAGCAAGCAAACTCAACACACGCCCCGTCCACACCCTTCCTTTCGACGCTTCTGAAACCATCCCCTGCTGCATTGCTGTCGCCATGAATTTCCATTCTCCTCTCGAGAGTGAACTTGCAGCTATCTACTCCTCCTATATACTCGTCGAACGACAAAACGCAAAATCGACTCGCTCTAATCGACAAAAGAGTACTGGTTCTTGCCATCGGAATCGAGAAGCGCTATGGTTCGGCGGTGAGGGAGTCGGCAAAAACGCTTGCGAGACCTGCGAAAGGTACATTCCTAATCGACAGTGGCCGGATTAGAAACGCATTTAAGTCGAGCCTTTACAACAAAAGTTCCTTTTCTAATCGACAGTGTTTAAGGGATTTTTTCGATGCCTGGCTCTGATTTCCTTGACATCGATTCCTTCCTGATCGACGAGGAAAAGCTCGCCCGCCAGACCGCCCGCAAGTTCACCGACGAGCAAGTCCTGCCTGTAATCGTCGAAGCGAGCCGCCAGGGGAAGTTCCCTATGCAGCTTGTCCCGCAAATGGCCGAGCTAGGCTTTTTCGGCGCAAACCTTCAGGGCTACGGCTGCGCCGGCATGTCCCATATCGAATATGGTCTCGTGATGCAAGAGCTCGAACGCGGCGACTCCGGCGTCCGCAGCTTCGCTTCAGTCCAATCCGCGCTCGTGATGTACCCGATCCACGCCTACGGCTCGGACGCCCAAAAGGAAAAATGGCTGCCCTTGCTCCAACAAGGCAAAGCCATCGGCTGCTTTGGCCTGACGGAACCGCAATTCGGTTCCAATCCGGGTGGAATGCTGACCCGAGCGGTGAAAAAGGGCGATAGTTACGTTCTCAACGGCGAAAAGATGTGGATCACAAACGGCTCCATAGCGGATGTCGCGGTCATCTGGGCCAAGTGTGAAGACGAGACAGTTCGCGGTTTCCTCGTGGAGAAGGGAACTCCGGGATTCAAGACTTGGGAAGTGCACGGCAAGCAGTCGCTGCGCGCCTCCGTCACCGCCGGCCTGGCGATGACCGACTGCACAGTGCCAGCCGAAAGCGTCCTGCCGGGCGTTGCCGGTTTACGCGGCCCGCTGTCCTGCCTTGACCAGGCCCGCTACGGTATAGGCTGGGGAGCCGTGGGCGCCGCCCTCGCCTGCTACGAGACCGCCCTTCGCTACGCGAAAGAGCGAAAGCAGTTCAATAATCAGCCGATCGCCTCACACCAGCTCGTCCAGGAGAAACTGGTCTGGATGATCAGCGAAATTTCGAAGGCCCAGCTCCTCGCCCTGCACGCGGGCAAGCTGAAAGACCAGAACCGACTCCAGAGCGCCCAAATCTCTCTTCTTAAGCGGAACAACGTCTGGATGGCGCGCGAAACCGCCCGCCTGGCGCGCGAAATCCTCGGCGCAAATGGCATAGTGGACGACTTCTGCGTCATGCGCCACATGGCCAACCTCGAATCCGTCTACACTTACGAAGGCACGCACGACATCCACACGCTAATTATAGGCAACGAAATCACCGGAATCGCAGCGTTTACGTGAGGATTGTCGGCCGCAACCTACAGCCGGGGTCCAAGCGGAGCTTTAGGGAAGCTTGTGAGGATTTTGATGGGCGAGGATCTGCGGGCACCTAGAGCGCCGGTTGCGTCGGCCCGAGCGTATGCTGACACGGCTCGCGCCGACCGGCTTCGCCCCGAAATTCAGGCGAAGAGCGAAACTCTAGAC
>JBOGMU010000309.1:0-16734 GCA_050746865.1 Candidatus Acidiferrales bacterium | reverse complement strand
ATCCGGCACGACCTCGATCAGGCCGTCAATCACGGCCTTTTTTGCGGGCTCCGCCAGCGGACGCATTTTGCAAAACCACTGCGTTGAAATTCGCGGCTCGATTTCCGATTTGCAGCGGTCGCACACGCCGACGGAATGCGTGATGTCCTCAATTTTCTCCAGCAGGCCAAGCGCTTTCAGATCCTCCACGATGTGTTTGCGGGCTTCGAAACGGTCCAGCCCGGCATATTTCCCGGCTGCGGCGCTCATGTGGCCGTCGTTCGTCATCACGTCAATCTGCGGCAGGTTGTGGCGCTTGCCGACTTCAAAGTCATTCGGGTCGTGCGCAGGCGTGATCTTCACCACGCCCGTGCCGAATTCGCGATCCACATAAGTGTCCGCAATCACCGGAATTTCCCGATCCATCAGCGGAAGCAGCACGTTCCGGCCAACCAGCTTCTTATAGCGCTCGTCTTCCGGATGAACAGCCACCGCGGTATCGCCCAGCATCGTCTCGGGCCGGGTCGTCGCGACGACAACAAATTCGTTGGGGCTGTCGACCAACGGATAGCGCAGATGCCAAAGGTGTCCCGCGCGCTCCACGTGGACCACTTCCAGGTCGCTGACGGCGGTCTGGCAACGTGGGCACCAATTGACGATGTAGCGCGCGCGATAGATCAGGCCGTCGTGATAAAGGCGCAAAAATTCTTCGATCACCGCGCGATAAAGCGCCGGTTCGAGCGTGAACTTCTCCCGCGTCCAATCGCAAGACGCGCCCAGGCGAATCATCTGCTGTTTGATCGCGCCACCGCTCTTCTCTTTCCATTGCCAGATGCGCCGCTCGAACTCCTCGCGCCCCAAGTCCTGTCGTCGAATCCCTTCTTTCGCTAGCTCGCGTTCCACCACAAACTGCGTCCCGATGCCCGCATGGTCCATTCCAGGCAGCCAAAGCGTGCGGTATCCCCGCATTCGATGCCAACGCACCAGCATATCGATCTGCGTATGCTCCAGCATGTGGCCTATGTGGATCGAACCGGTGATATTGGGAGGCGGCAGGGCGATCGAAAACGCTGGTCCATTCGCGGAATTTTCCGCGCGGAACAATGTCTCGTCAAACCAGGCCTTTGCCCAGCGCTCTTCAATCTCTTGCGGCTCGTATGCCTTAGGTATCTCGGCCATGCTTTCCTATGTGTGTTGGTTTTGCAGACAGGTGAACTTACAAATATACGGGGCGGGGCAAACGAACGCAAAGGGCCTTTTGTCGAGCGCAAAAACGGAACGTGCGTTCGGGTCAACATGGACGTTCGGAAGGGCACGGCTTCAGCCGGGCCGTCAGCGGCGCAAAATGAATACGGCTTCAGCCGCTGAGGCCATGGGTTTTCGTTTGCCAACGTCGTCGTAAACAGGCTTTTAGCGGCTCTTCTTGGCAGTTTCGTTTTGAAGGATGTTTTCGACCAGCGGCTTGACGCCCTGTGACAGCAGGTCGCGCAGATGCGGTTCGAGCTTCTCGAGTACTTTTCTCACCACGGTATCCACGTCCTGTTCTGCAGGCGACGACTCTTCTGCCTTCGGAGCGAGAAACTCCGGGGGCGGCGAAAGGAAGGGAATCTCGGCCAGAACTTCACGGTTCGGTGGCGGCATCGTTGGAATCCGTTCGCCATCCGCGTCCTGCGGAGCGGACGCATCGACCTCAACGTGTTCGGCTGCCGATGGTTCAGGTACCTCAAAGGCGAACGCAGGTGCCGTCTCCTCTTCGTGCTTGTCATAGCCCGTAGATGCCGGCACAGATTCTTCATCCACAAGGAGCGGCTCCGGTGTCACATGCACGGGAGGGGGCTCAACGAGCGCTGGATCTTTGCTGATAGGGCGCGAATCGTCCGCCTCGGCAACTAACTCAGGATCGGCCGCCAAATGACTTACGGGCACCGGACCGGAAGTCTCAAACGCAGGCTCGTCCATCACCGACGACGCTTTTTTGGTCTCTGCCGACACGACGGGTAGCCAGTCCGAGGCGCCTTCATTCTCATCCGCGAAAAACTCTTCGCCCTCTGCGTGAATCGGTTCGGGAGTTACGGCCAGTTCTTCCTGCACGGCGGGGGACTTAGTTTCTAGGGTAGCCGCTAAGATTGGCGCGGATGCAGTAGGCATGGATGCTATCACTGGAGCGTCGACGTCGCTCGCGATGGCAGGCCCAGAATCGGCGACCTCGCCGGCCTCTGGACGCGGGTCCTTGAGCGCCGCCGTCATTGCATCCATCCAATGCGTGCCCTGCGTGGCAAAGCTGGTCGCTGTCCCGAATTCAACCGCCGGCGTAATGGGAGCTATCTCGCGCTCCATTGAGGCTTCGCTGTTGTCGGCCATCTTTTGAGGCTTCGTGAAGACAGAAGCAGCCGGAGCTTCAGATTCTGGCGCCTTCCAATCCGGTGCAGGCGAAACAGGCGAGATCGAAACCGGAGCATTCTGCGGCGGCTCAACCCCCACTGTAGAAAACGGAGCTGGCATCGTTCCCAGCATCGTCGCCGTCAGAAAACTGTCAGGTGCCTCGTTCGCCGGCGTAGCGGCAGGCAGTTGCGCGAAGTCCGAAACATTGGGCGCAGGCGCTTTCCCGGAGAGTTGCTCCGAGAGCCTTACAGCGGGAACCGACGACGGAGGAGGTGGTGGCACAAACGAAGAAGCCTGGGCGATTCGCGTCGCGGCCTCCGTATCCACCGTGGGCCTGTGGTCCTTCATGCGCACATGCTTCGGTGGCACATCTTTTTCCGAAGGAAACATCGCTGTCGGCGATTCGTCATCCAGCGCGAACGCCGTCGTCTTTGAAGTCTCCTCGGGGACTTCGAAATCCATCGCATTGCTCCGCCAATCATGAGACGTCGCGTCCGCTTCTTCGTCCGCTTCCTCCTCCTCGCCATGAGGCGAAACCGGGCCCATATCGTTTTCAGTAGGATCTTCTTTCCCGCGCTTCCCGGAACCGAACCCATAAACGAGCGCGGCCTCTTCTGGGCTCGGCTCGGGAAACTCCGGCAGCGGCTTAACTTCGGCTCGTGCTGGCGCCTCGAGAATTGCAGGCATCGGCTCAGGCTCAGGAGCAGGCGTCTCGCGGGCCTTCGCCATCTCCGCCGCCAGCTTAGGATTCTTCTCCAGCGCCGAAATCACCATCGCGATCAGTGGATCGGGCGGCACAAAAGGCTTCTTTAGCACGCCGTCCGCGCCCACCCTCCGCGCTTCCTTCTCATCCAGCGGATCGAACGCACCCACCAGCAGGATTACCGGCACGTGCGAGAATCGCTCGTCCTTCTTTACAAACTCGCAAACCTCATACCCATTGCGCACCGGCATAAAAATATCGGCCAACACGAGGTCTGGATTCATGTCCGGGATGCGCCGTACAGCCGCTTCGCCGTTCCCGACAGACACTACATCGATTCCGCGCTCTTCAAATGCGAGCGAAACCATCTTCTGAATATTTGTGTTGTCGTCGGCGACCAGAATTTTCGGCACAGGAACCCTCAGTCGGCGCGCAACGCGCCGCCCCCGTTTTGATACTGCTATTGCAGCATCACAGGCATGGGGCGTCAACAAACACAATCACCGAGGGTGCTTGAATTGTTAGCAGGGGTGCTAAGGTGCGAACTGTCCTTTCGGCCAGTTCATGCGGCACAGCCACTCTTAGCTGTGGTTTATGGGGGCACTCCAAACCCATCGCAGCCACGGCATCAAGACCGCGCAAAATTTGCTAGGTGGAAACTTTCTAAAAGGGATTCAGCTTGCCCAAACCCTTCTTTTTCTTACTGGAGGACTCATTTTTGTTCAGCTTTGAAGAGGACGAGTCTGGAGACGTATTCGCAGCATGCTGTGGATTTTCTTCGCCCTGCGTGGCCGCTGTCGAAACACCTGGCGTCTCCGCGTTCGCTGGCGCCGTCGTTGCCGGAGCGGACGGGGCATCAGACGCCGCCGTCGTCGGCGCGTCGACCTGGCCTGCAGGATTATTGTCTGAAGAAGCGCCGTTGGAACCGGCAACCGTGCTGGACGTAACAGGCGCGGACACATCACCGTTCGCGTTCGCGTCACTCGCCGCCGGGCTAGGAGCCGTAGCAGCGTCGTTCGCATCCGTCACCGGTTGGCTCCCGCTCAGATCCGTCCCGCCGGCACTCGAACCCGCGGTCGCCGCCAGATTAAACGACGGTCCCGAATTCGACGGACTGAGAATATCCTTGGCCGAAATCGAGTCCGCTGGCGGCGTCAGATTCGGCATTCCTGATTGCGCAGCCATCGAAAAATCCGGGCCAGATTTCATGATGCCTAACGGCGCTTTGAACATCGACTCGCGATGCGCTTTGACGTACGCATCCTGCTTCCTCGTCCGCGCTACAGCCGTGGGATCGGCGGCAGGCACATCCATCCCCATGCCCTTCAATGCTTCCTTCGCCGCCGCCGCCCGAGGCGAAAGAGGGTATTCCGTAACGAGGCGATCGAGAACTTTGCCCTCCAGATCGGCGTAATGGTTTCTCAAATCTTCGTTCTTCGCCTCTGCCACTTTGGCCTTCTCGTAGATGGTCGATAGCATCCACAACGCTTCGGCGCTCTCGCTGTAAAGCGGATACCGCTCGGTCAATTCCACCAGCCGCGCCGCGGAGGCTTGATAGTCAGGCCGCAAATAATAAAATCTCGCAACCTTATATTCGCCGTCCGCAAGCAGTTCCTGTACGTCGCGCAGCTTCTGCTCGGCAAACGGAGTTAGCTTGTCATTCGGATACTTCAGCAGGAACGTCTGCAATTCAGCTTCGGCACTCAATGCCTCGGAATTGTCCCGGTCTGACTTTTCCATCATCTTGTAATGCGCCATGCCGATCTGCATTTGTGCGTAAGGAGCCTTATCGTCAAATGGAAAGAACACAATAAAACTCTTATATTCGCCGATGGCTTGTGTCAGGTTCGAAACACCGCCTTCTGTGTAATACGAGTCCGCAACGGCCAATTTTCCCTTATCGAGGTATTCGCTATCCGGGTAGGTGTTGATCAGCGTTTCGAGGGTCAGCCGCTCTTCCTCATAATGCTTCTTTTTCAGGTCGGCCATCGCACGGTCGTAGAGCACCTTGTCCGGTTCTGACGAAGGCTGCGCCGCCGGTTTAGCGCTGTGTTTCGGCTTGATCACCTTGACCTTGCCGCGGCCTTGCCCGAAAGCGCTTGCGCCTGAAAATGCCGCGATGAGGATTGCTCCTGCGGTAACGATAAAGCGATTGCCCTTCATGAACGCCCCTCTAACCTGGTTTCAGACCACTTGCCGCGAGGCTTCCAAAGCCGCCGCGCGCATTTTGCGAACCGCATTCGCCGCATCGGCCGTGTGAAAGATCGAGGTTCCCGCTATGAACGTATTCGCGCCGGCCCGCGCCAATTCCGAAATGTTTCCTACCTCTACGCCGCCATCCATCGCGATGCGGAAACTCACGCGTCGCTTCGCGCGAAGCTCGTTCAACTGCGCCACCTTTTCCGTCGCGCGCGGAATGAACTTCTGGCCCCCGAACCCTGGATTAACGGACATTACAAGCACCGTGTCCACCTTGTCCAGCACGTCGGTCAGCATTGCCACCGGCGTAGCGGGATTGATCACCGCGCCCGCTTCTGCTCCGGCCTCGCGGACCATCTCTAGCGCCCGGTCGAGGTGAGGCGTCGCTTCTTGATGGATCAGAACCCGATTTGCTCCGGCGCGTACGAACGCATTGATGTACTGCTCCGGATTCTCGATCATGAGATGCACGTCGAGAGGCAGGCGGGTTGCCTTACGGATCGACTGCAAAACGGGGATTCCAATAGAGATGTTCGGCACGAAATGGCCGTCCATCACGTCGAAATGAATCACGTCTGCGCCGCCGGTCTCAGCTTCGCGGATCTGCTCTCCGAGCCGCGCAAAGTCGGCCGCCAAAATCGAAGGCGCAATCTCAATTCGCTCGTAACCCATGGTTTCGTAGCGGCCGCGTTTTGGGCGGCGCTTTGTCTTGCTCCAGGGCCGACTCGCACTTCAGCCGGGCCCTCTTACCGTTTCGTATGCCCTTGTAGCAACCACCGTTGCGCGCGAATTTCGCGCGCGCGCTTCTCGGTGGGCGTCTTTAATTTGCTTTCGCGCCGGCGACTCGTTTTCAGTCGGCAACCCTTGCCGATGCGTTTGCAGTTTGTAGCGGCCGACCCGTCTTCATGTCGGGCGCTTTTCTTTCGCTTTTAAGCGGAAGTCTAGCACACGAAATGACCGATTTTGCAGACGCTACAGCGATTTCCAGCCGGATCTAGGCGGCGAATTCTTGCTATTCCGCGACGTGCAACTCAATCTGCACGCTCGCGTCCACGCGCGTCCCTCGTGTGGGTGTCTGATCGAGCACCATGCCATGCTCCGCTCCTGGCGCCTGCTCCAAGGTGATCTTCGAAACCTTCAGCCCCGCCGTCGCGAGCTTCGCTTCGGCCGACGTTAGCGTGCTGCCGTCAAGCTGCGGCATCACGTAAGACGCGGTCGGCGCTTCCGCTGCCACGAGAATGTTTTCATGTGGACTCGTCGCGTTCGCGGTCCCCGGCTCGGGGTCTTGCTCGAGAACAGTGTCCGCAGTCGCTCCCGGCAAATAAACGGTCGATTCTTCGCCGAGCTGCATTCCGTCACGAAGAAGCTGAATTCGCGCGAGCCGTTCGCTCATTCCTTCGACCTGCGGAATCGTCACCTTTTGCGGTCCCAGGCTCAATACAACGTGCTCGTCCGCGCCAGCCTTCACGCGCATCTTCGGCGGCGGGCTTTGCCGCACCACGGCATCTACCGGAAGATTGCTATAGACGCGATCCTCCACCTTAAGCCCTACGCCGATCGCCGCAATCTGTTGCTGCGCCTGTTGTTGTGATTTGCCGACCAAATCAGGCAGCGCTACCTCACGCCCCTGAATCGCATACCGTATTGCAATGAGCGCGCTCAGAAACGTCACCGACGCCAGCACAAAGATAATCAGCGCCATCCGCGCGAGCCACTGCGCCCTGTCTTTGAAACTCATAATTGTGATTCAAACATATCACGCGCCCCTTCCCACAGCTATTTGCTCCAGCGCACGCGTTTTTGTTACCCAGCGGCCGGTTGTCGTGCTCCAATCCTGGCTGCGCCGAGTCATGTGCAGATGATGGTGCCAGGCAGCCATGATGCAGGTTTCGTAGAAACCGGCTCGCTCTTGCTCACCGCCGGAGGATTTCAGCCGGTCACTTCGCGACTCCTATGAGGCATCGTAAATCTCGGAGCCCAATTCCCAGGCTTTCTCGGGGATTCGCGAGGCATTTCGCGAATCGCATGCTAATCTAAGTACATTCGCCCATGTCCCGACACTCTGTGCGGATTGTCCCTGTCCTCATGCTCTTTTTCGCTGTGCTGGCTTCTACGCAGGCCCAGTCGAGCAGGGCAAACGAACCCAACGGCATTGCCGCCTTCTTCTCAAACTGGGACGCACGCGCTCGCCGTGTGGAGGACGCACAGCCCAAATGGAGCAGTCCCGTCATTACGTCCACATCGCGCATCAAACAGGAACTCCGCTACGACATGTCTTGGCAGTCGAATCCCACGGGTGCAACCACTGACAATTACGGAGGCAGCAAAGGCTTAACCACGATTCCTATCGACCGTGTAGAGATGGATATCAATCTTCCGCCCTATATCGTTCACAATCGTTCGGCTTCATCCGATGGCTTCGGTGACTTTTCTTTCGTAGCGAAATTCCGTATTTTCTCTGCGGAGGCAGGCGAGGGCGATTACGAAATGACCGCCTTCCTCGGCACAAGTTTTCCGACTGGCTCTCACAAGAACGGCTCCTCGCACGCCGTAATTACGCCGACCATCGCAGGCGGGAAGGGAATCGGCCCTTTCGTCTTTCAAGGTACATTCGGCTGCGATTTACCCAGCGCCCAGACAGCCCTCCTTGGCAGACGCCTCATTCTGAACAATGCTCTGCAATATCGTCGCTTGGGAAGGTTCTGGCCGGAAATTGAAATCAATTCTAACTTCTACAGTCAGGGCCCAAATGACGGCAAAAAACAGGTCTACCTCACGCCGGGAATCTCCGCCGGCCACATCCCACTCCACGGCCGTTTCACGCTAACTCTCGACGCTGGCATCGGATTTGCCGTTACCCATTTCCACTCCGCCGCACGCCAGCCCGCCTTTTCCGTCCGCCTCCCTTTCTGATATGGACGAACATGTCAAGCGGAGCCGCGAGTTGCGGTTGGTTCGAGAGCGAGGCGGAAAGCAGGGCGAGCGGCGAGCGAGGGGGTCATCGCGACGGCTGATCACTCTGATATTCGCGGGTCGGAACCGCACAATCGTGATCCGTCGGGAGCTGCCTCGGACTAATGACGTGGATAAGGCTTCGAGAGCCTGCCACATAGAAAAAATGAGGATTCTCCTTTCCGTGTACCCTTCGGCCGCCGCTGGCACTGCTTTCCTGCTGTGGTTCGCTGCTTTACGCTGCCAATCCCTGCTGGGGGTCTTGCGTTTGCCGCTCTACCTGAACGCCGATGGCCCAGACAAATCCCAGCAATTCTCGTCCGATGGCCGTGACGATCTGCGGTTTGTTTTTTCCTCTGGCCAGGAGCTTTTGATAACGTGCGTGCAAGCGATGCTGCGCCTTCCAGGCGATCTCTTGCACCCCGGGGCTGAGCCCGGCCTGGCGTTTTCCGAGGCAGCCGCTCAGCCGCGGGCGATATTGATAGGCCCAGGCGGCCTCGACGATGATTCTGCGCAAGTGCGCGTTTCCGGTTTTGGTGATGGCCCCGCGGCGCATCCGCTGACCGCTGGAATACTCGCGGGGAACCAGCCCGCTGTAGCCCATCAACTGTTTGGCTTGGGCGAAGCGCGCGATCTCTCCCAGTTCAGCCACGATCGTCACCGCTCCCACCTGGGCCACTCCGCGCAACGCCTGCAAAGCTTCAATGACGGCCTTCATGCGCGGCGGCGCCGACTGTGCGGCCTCAGCGATCGCCCGATCCAGCCGTTCGATCCGCGCTGCCAGGTGCTCGACTTGCTGCAGCGCGTCGATGAGCACTACCTGCTGGGCAGCCTGCTCGAAATGGACTTTCGTTTTGATCCATTCCAGATGCTGCCGGGTCCAGGCCGTACGCAGGCTCTCGGGACGTCGCCACCCGTGGCGCAAGAGAAACTTGCCCAACCGGTGCCGCGCCCGCAGCAGGTCTCGTTTGGCCGCTTCCCGAGCGCGCACCAAATCCCGCAACGCTTCGTGCGCCGCATCCGGCACCCACACCGCCGTCAGATCCCCGGCCCGGTAACTGTGCGCCAACCTGCCCGCGTCCCGGCGGTCGGTCTTCACGCGATCTCCCGGCTTGCTCGGTACCAGCGACGGCGCCACCACTTCGCAGCGCCCTCCCAGAGCGGCCAGTTGCCAATACAACACATAACCGGTGGGACCGGCCTCATAGCAGAACCGCATCTCCTCGACCGGCCCGAGCTTTCTCACCAGACGCCGAATCGACTCGGGGCGGTTGGCGATCACTCCCAGCGATCGTACCTCGCCGCTCGGTTCCGCGACGGCCACCGCAATCGTTTCCGCATGGACATCCAGACCCACAAATCGTACTTTACTCATTGGACCGACTCTCCTTTCGCTTGCGGCTCTGCGCCGCTCGGTTTTACCGAATCACAGCGTAACCCGCGCACCGCGAAGCGGAAGTCGGTCTTTCCATCTTCTATGATCGCTACCGACCCAGTCCCGGCCGGTTCGTCCATCATGACTAATCGCAACATCATCGCTGCTCCGGAGAAAAACGCATTGCGCGAACGGAACATCCTTTGGATTTCGTTCAACGCCGCGATTGCTCTCCGGTATATATTGAGGTTTAGCCTCGCGCGCCTGCGAAGCCTTGGCTTTTACCCGGCAACCTGGCGCCGACTGGCCAATTCGGATGGCTACAGATACCCAGAAGCGTCTTGAACGCGCCCGGCGCAGCCTCGAAAAAAACAAGCTGCGCGACGCAGTTGCCGACTACCAGGGCGTGCTCGAGGAAGTTCCTTCCCATCAGGAAGCCTTGCAAGCTCTCGCCGACATTTACACGCGCTTGAACGAACCCAGCCTCGCCGCTCCATATTACGGCCTCCAATTTGACCGACTCCTCGAAGTGAGCGACGCGGCCAAGGCCACAGCGATATATACCCGATTCCTTCGTCAGTTTCCTCAGCCCGCGGACCGCCTGATGCGGTATGCGGCTCTCCTGCAGCGTCAGAATCGCCCTAGCGAAGCGATTGAACAATATTCAGCCTCTGCAAATGCGTTTCACGAGCAAAAGCGGGATATAGAGGCGCTGGCCTGCTATGAGAGCATCGCTCTGCTGGACCCCGAAAACCCAGCCCGGTACGTCGCGTTGGGCGAACTTGCCGAGAGGCTGAGGCACTCGGACTTGGCGGCTCGGAGCTTCGTTCGGGCGGGCCAACTGACGCAGGCGCAAGGAATTCTCGACCAGGCGATCGAATATTTTGAGCACGCACACCAACTCGCGCCGGCCGACCGCACGGGAGCGCTGCTGCTCGCCGAAGCTCGATTGCGCAAAGGCGACGCCGAAGGCGCAGTCGCCCTCCTCGATCCTTTTTCGCCAAACGAGAAGGACACCGCATTTCTCGCGCTTTTCGGCGAAGGCTTGCTGCGCACCGGCACTTTGGATCGCGCCGCCGAATGTTTTCAAAATTATTACAGGCAAAAGCCAGAAAACTTCGGCAAACTTTTTGAAGTCGCCTCGAGCTATTTCAAACAGCGCGACGAAGACAGAGCCATCGCGCTGGTCGAGCAAACTAAGGATTGGATGCGCAGCCTGCGCAAGGAAGCGGAGCTCTGCGCTCACATCGATAAGCTCGCCGAAACGTATCCCGCATCACTACGATTGGCTGAAGTCGTGGCGCACCTCTACGAAGAGCTGAACCGCGAGACAAAATACTTCGACGCGCTCATGAAGCTCTTCGATCTTTATCTGATCGCAGGCCGTATGCGCGAAGCATGCGACGCGCTCGACCGGCTCGTTGATATCGATCCATACGACTATCGCAATCAGGAGCGAATCGCGCAGCTCGAAGGCAAGGTTGATCCTGCCTTTTTGCAAAGTGTCTTGGCGCGAGCTGCAAAGGCCGCAACGGTCTCTTCGCGGACCGAAGGGTTCGCCAGTGCAGGAACGAGTGCGAGCGCGGCCGCGCCGGTCACAGAAGAGGCTCGCGCGCAGCAGGCCCTGGAGGATTTGGTCGTCCAGGTCGAAATCTTTCTCCAGTATTCATTGCAATCCAAGGCAGTCGAGCGCCTCGAGCGCATCGCACAACTTTTCCCTGGCGAAGAGGAAAAGAACGAACGGTTGCGCGCGCTTTATGACCGCGCAAATTGGTGGCCTAGCGGATCGGCCAAACCCGTATCGGCGAATGGCACACAAGTCGCTGCCAAGCCCGTGCCTCCGCCTGCTCCACCGCCCATGGCTGTTGCTCCCGCTCCCGCCGCGCCCGAACACCCGCCCGCTACCCCAGCGTCTGCCGCCGATACGCATCGCGACCTCGCTTCAATTGCCGAAATCAATCGGCTGATGTATCGCCAGTCCACGCCGCGAGAAGTGCTGGCGACAACGGCAGCGCAAATCGGAAAACATCTCAGCGCCGCGCGATGCCTTGTCTCCGTTGGCGGATCGCTCGACGGAGGCCATTTAACCGCGGAATATTGCGCCCCGGGAGTTTCCTCCGCTTCTGCAGCCCACGTCCCTGCGCTAATGCATCTGGTGACGACTGCGCCGTCGGATCCTCTCGGCGGCGTGGAAATGCACAGTGCTAACGCGCCAGTTTTGAAAGATTTGGGCCTTGAGTCGGCATTGGGCGTCGTGCTTACCGACAAGGAAACACAGGCCGTCGCTGGCACTCTGATCGTCGGCGATTTGAGCGCCAGAAAATGGAAGCCAAACGAGAGTTTCTTTTTGCAGGCCGTCGGCGATCAACTCGTCCTTTCCGTGAACCACACGCGCCTGCGGTCGCTCGTCCGTTCGTTGGCGGTGGCGGATGAAAAGACGGGCCTGCTAAGCCGCGGCGCGTATCTGGACTGCCTTCTCGTCGAGGCCAACCGTTCGCGCGCTCAGAACACGCGCCTATCTCTCGTGATTTTGCATCTTGATCACGGCACTGAAATTCTGCGCCAGCACGGCGATCACGCCGTTGATCTCTACATGGAGCAGCTGGCAAAAGCGGTTTCATCTACCATTAGCCAGACCGACATTGGCGTGAAATATACAGCGTGGTCGCTCGCTTTCATCCTGCCGGACACGTCCGTCGACAATGCGAAGATTCTCGCCGAGAAGCTGAAGAAGGCCGCGTCCACCGTGCGTCCCTCGTGGGACGGAAAAGACTTGACGATCAGCGCCATTGTCGCGGAAGCTTCTTCGCGCCCTGCGGATGAGACGGAAGACCGCATTACGGAGTGGATCAACCGCGCCGAATACGGGCTCGAGGAATTGCGTCAATCGAGCGGCCAGTTGCTGGCCTTGGCGACCCCTTGACCGACCGGCGTTAAGAGCCGTTCACGTCGCTCAAAATCAGGTACAATTTTCTTTTCGCGAATTCCTGACCGGCTGACATCAAGAATTGCAAAACCTGGGGGATTGAGTGGCGGAAGAGTCGAGAGACCGGAGTCTAAAACCGCGCGAGTTGCGTGGCGACTGGAAGACCGAAGGTCTGCGCTTCGGTGTCGTGGTGAGCGATTTCAATCGCTTCATCACGGACCGGTTGCTCACGGGCGTTCTGGACGCACTGGCTCGCGCCGGCGCGACGGAAGAGCAGGTTCAGGTCATCCGCGTGCCGGGCTCCTTTGAACTTCCCATCACCGCGAAGAAGCTCGCCGCCACCGGCCGCATAGACTCGATCGTTTGCGTCGGATGCATTTTGCGCGGCGAAACGTCGCACTACGACCATGTAGCGGCAGAAACTTCGCGTGGAATTCAACTCGCGCAGATGGATACGGGAATTCCGATGATTTTTTGCGTCCTCACTTGTGACACTCTGGAGCAAGCGATCGATCGTGCGGGGCTGAAGGGCGGCAATAAAGGTTATGAAGCTGGCGTGGCTGCGGTTGAAATGGCTCACATCTCAAAAAAATTGGAAGCTTCTAAACCTGCTCTCTCTGCGGTTGCGAATCCCACTTCCGGCAATCGACGCGCGCGGCGCGGCTAGCCACTAGATGACCCTCCGGCATAAATCCCGCGAATTCGCATTGCAGATGCTCTTCGAATGGGACATGACGCGCAAGAATCCCGCACAGGTGAAGCAGCATTTTTGGAAATCCGCGCGTGCGGCCGCGAATACGCGCGAATTTGCCGATCATCTCTTCGAAGGAGCCGTAGCCGAGGCGGACACCGCCGACAAGCTGGTTTCGAGCGTTTCGCAGAACTGGCGCTTCGAGAGGCTTGCTGCTGTCGATAGAAATATCTTGCGCCTGGCTATTTTCGAGCTGCGATTCGGCACCGCCCCAGTAAAAGTCGTGATTGACGAAGCACTGGAACTCGCGAAGAAGTTTTCCTCGGAAGAAGCGGCCGGATTCTTGAACGGAATCCTTGACGCCGCCAATAAATCCCTCGAAGGAAAAAAAGAGAAGGGTGCCTCAAGCGGGGCGTAATCGCGTAAAGCCTCAGTAGGCAGCCGCGGTGATGAAATGAGACGCTCTTCCTTATTGAAGTGCGTTTCCCCCTATTGACGTGCACGATTTGAAGTGGTACAAAATGTACCATGGCATCGCGTAAAGCAGACGCTGCGAAAGTTCGCTCCCCGCTCACCGATCTCGAAAATGACGTTATGCAAGCCGTGTGGAAAATTGCGCCCTGCACGGTTGAAGCCGTCCACGAGATTATCTCGCGCAAACACAAGCTGAAAGATGCCTCGACGCGCACTCTGCTTCGCCGCCTCGAAACAAAGGGTTACGTCACGCACGAATCCAATGGTCGGGCATATGTCTATCGCGCCGCCGAACCAGCCCGCAGCATAGCTGCGCGCGCCGTGAAGCAAATCATCGATCGCTTTTGCCGCGGTTCAGTCGAAGAATTGGTGAGCGGCATGGTCGAATCGAACGTCTTGGGCGAAAGGGAAATGGCGCAATTGGAACAATTCGTCCGCAGCCGTAAATCGAAGTAGACGTAGCTAGGAACGCTTAGCCTGATCGGCGCGTTTGTTCGTCGTCGCGTGACCGGCGTACGGGCCGTTGAATTTGCCTTCGTAGCGCCCACCGTTGCGCGCGTTTTTGGCGCGCGTCTCTCGGTGGGCGGTTTTGAAGTTGATTCAGATTTTATAGCGGCCGCCGTCCTGCCCCGAGCACGCGAAGGGTGCCCGCGAATTTTGCGGGCGTTTCTCGACGGGCGGATTTGAAGTTGACTAGGTTTTGCAGCGGCCGCCTTGTTGTTTAGGCGGGCGTCTTGCATTTGATCTTAGTGGTAGCGGCAGAGCGCTGCTTGTTTACTCTGAGTGTTCTTAGGAAGGGCTGCGCCCCGCTTTGCGGCACCGCGATGTCGATTGCAGGAGGACAAAACATGCTCGACTTCTTCCTCGAATGCACCATCCGCGCGGCCTTGATTGTCGGAGCGACGGTCATCGTCCTCTACGTAATGCGCGTAAAGGTCGCCTCCGTAAAACATCGCGTCTGGACCACCGTTCTGCTGCTGATGCTGGCGCTCCCGCTGAGGATCGCCTGGGGGCCGAAAGCGCCGATCCGCATCCTGCCTGCAAACGTTGAGAATTTCGCAGCCGATGTTTTCGTCACCACGCCTGCTACAGCCGTCAGCAACGTGCCGAAATCCGATACGCAAAAAGCAAACGTTGTGTCACCAGAGCCCATTTTCTCGACAACCGAAGCGCTCCTGCTCGGCGTGTATCTGTTGGGTGCCCTGATTTTTCTCGCGCGCCTCGCCATCGGTACATCGAAGGCCCGCCGTCTCATCCGCGAATCCTTGCCTTGTATGGTGCCATACGCGAATGCCCAAAGCGTTGGCCTCGGCTCTGGGGGAGAGCCGGCCAACAGCAACATGTTGTCATCCCGAATCCCCGGCGAAGTCGGCCGGAGTGAGGGATCCGTGTTTGCTTTTTTAGGGGGTCGGAGTTTCAACTCCGACAGTCAGCCAATGCACATCTCGGGGGTTTTAACCCCCGTGGAACAGAAATTTGCGATTCGCTCTAGCCTCGCCTGCGCCGCACCCGTCACAGTTGGCTATTTCTGTCCCACAATCCTGCTTCCCGAAAATTGCCACGAATGGCCGGCATCTCAACTCGCCGCCGTCCTCGCCCACGAACGCGAACACGCCCGCCGCCGCGATCCTCTAATCCAGTGGCTCGCGCTCTTCAATCGCGCAATCTTCTGGTTCCATCCCGCAGCATGGTGGCTCGAACGCGAACTCTCCGCGCTCGCGGAAGAATGCTGCGACGCCGCCGTCCTCGCCCAAGGCCACGATCCAAGCGCCTACGCCGAAACGTTGATGCACATGGCCCGCGCCATCATGCACGCCGGCTCCCGCATCAACGCAGCCGGCACCGCCATGCCCGGCCCCCGCCTCCTGCACCGCATCCGTAAAATCATCGATGCAGCGCCAATCGTGCGGGTCTCCAGCGCTCGTGCCGCGAGCCTTATCGCAGTCAGTGTGACGGTCTGCGCTGCATTCTTCGCCGCCACCATGAGCCGCGCGCAATCGCCCGACACGCTCGCCTGGGAAAAAGCCGCAGGCGGCAAAATGTCTTTCGAGGCTGCGTCAGTAAAACAAGACGCGGCGGAACCGGATGGGCAGAACACCTATTCGAACGTCGGTTTGGATTCGCAAGGATTTTTCACACCGACCGGAGGGCTGTTCAGGTCGGGCAGTCATCCGCTCACGATTTATATCGCTTTTGCGTATAAACTCACGCGCGACCAGGTCCACGATCTCTCGTCACGATTACCTAAATGGGTGAGCACGCAGCGTTGGGACATTGACGCGCGCGCCGCCGGCAATCCGACGAAGGACCAATACCGACTCATGGTGCAGTCTCTTCTCGCGGCACGTTTCAGGATGGCCGTTCACTTTGAAACGCAGCAGCGTCCAGTGTTGGCGCTCAAACTGCAAAATAGCAGCAAGCTTGGGCCGAGGTTGCAACCACATCGTGCCGACGTTCCTTGCGCTACGGCGCCCTCGGGCGGTTGGCCTGTACCGACAGTGGCCGAGGGATTCCCAAAGCCTTGCGGCTCCGTAATGTGGGGACCAGCCGCAACGCACGGGCAGTTCTACATGGGAGCGCGGGACGTCGGAATGGCGATGATAGCAAATGCGCTCAGTTTTCAACCGGGAGCGGCTGTCGATCGGACAGTTGTGGACGAAACTGGGCTGACCGGAAATTTCGATTTCACTCTTCGCTTTTCGCCGCCAGTCGCCCTTGAGACCCGATCTGGTGACATCTACGAGCCTGATCCAGAAGGCGCAAGTTTTATTGGGGCTTTAAAGGAGCAACTTGGTCTAAGGTTGATCTCAACAACCGCGCCGGTAAGTGAAATTGTGATCGACCATATCGAAGAACCGACGCCGAATTAGGTTTTGCGGTCGTAGCAACCGCCGTTGCGCGCGGTTTTTGCGCGTGTTTCTCAGGGGGCGTGTTTTGATGTTGTTAGGCACAAAAATGAATGGCCTAATACAAGAAATTCTCAATCGATTACGGGTCGATCCCATCGGCGTGGCCATGCCAGGCCCGCGTCTGTCGCAGCGGATTCGCAAAAT
>JBOGMU010000308.1:0-1387 GCA_050746865.1 Candidatus Acidiferrales bacterium | reverse complement strand
AGGTCTCCGTCCCAGGCTCCTGGTCTGGCATGATCCGCATTCTGAAATGGGTTGCAATTGCGTACGCGGCGGCATTGGCCGTTCCGGCGTTGTTCGGGCGCCCGGAGATCGGCCAATGGATCTCGCTTTCCATCGTTCTTTTCTTCGCCGCTTTTCTTCTCTTTCTTCATGCTGGTAAGGGTCATGTTGGAACTACGGTCCGCTTTCTGGTGATCGGTCTCATCCTTTTCGATTTGAATGCATTCGACTGGACTGCGCGGAACAAAATTGAAGTGACGCGCACGGGCACGAACTATCTGCAGAGGCTGATTAGCTTCCAAAGCGTGGCGGACTTTCTGAAATCGCAGCCAGGACTGTTCCGAACCGCAATCCAAGTCAATCCAGTTCCGAATATTGGCGATATTTATAGCCTCGAAACCACCACGGGCGGGGGCGTAACGCTATTGATCAATTATTCGGAACTGCATAGCAGTCCACGTGCGAACGATCTTCTGAATGTGAAGTATTTCGTCAAGCCCGCCGCTGTTAACGATCTGGGAGCGATCTATACTGACGCGAACTGGAAGGTATATGAAAATTCCGCCGTACTCCCGCGCGCTTGGATTGTGCATGAGAGCGTCGCGGAGCGCTCGCGAGACAGACTACTGCATGAGTTGTCCTCAGCCGCTACCCAGCTTGATCGCGTGGCGTTGGTTTCCGAGCCGCTCACGGAAGCGCTGGAGCCACGATCCCAGAGCGCACCGGAGCTGGCCACGGTCGAACAACACGGGATCAATAGCTTGCAAATCAAGGTAAATACGCAAAGCCGGGCGCTATTAGTGACGAGTGAGATTTTCTATCCTGGGTGGCATGCCACAGTAAATGGACAGACGGCACGGATCTATGAAGTGGACGGCGCCCTGCGCGGGGTGGTTGTGCCCAAAGGCGAGAGTGAGGTCGATTTCCACTATGCGCCGCAATCTGTATTCTTCGGCGCGGCGCTCACGGCGTTTGCGTTTTTCGGCGTGGGTCTCGCAGCTTTGCTGAACCGCAAACGTTTAAAATGAACCGCCTTCGACCTCAAGGAGGACGAGCGCGTTTGGTTCCAGAGTCAGGTCAAGACGATTTCCTTCCAGCCTGCGCTGGCCACGCGGCGGAAGCGCCGTTGCCGCGTTTAACCGGCGAATCTGATCTTCAGTTGGATAGCGCGGGCTGCCCATGGCTTTGTACGCCCAGAGCGTGTTTCCGTGTTCATCATCGACGCGGCTCACGACGGCCTTCGCGCCATTCCGAAGGCCATCAAAAATCAGCCGGACTGTTTTTGTACTCCCGGTCTTATCTGGATCGACCAGATTCCAAACCGCGACTACCAATGTTCCATCTTTGCGCCGAGTAACTAGAACGTCCG
>JBOGMU010000307.1:0-10115 GCA_050746865.1 Candidatus Acidiferrales bacterium | reverse complement strand
CTCATAATCTGGCCCGACTGGCAATAGCCACACTGCGGAACATCTAATTCAATCCACGCGCGCTGCACCGGATGCGTCACATCAGGCGAAAGGCCTTCAATCGTGGTGACCGCCTTGCCCTGCACATTCGCAATGCTCGTGATGCAAGAGCGCGCGGCAACTCCGTTAACGTGCACCGTGCAAGCGCCGCACAGCGACATGCCACAGCCGAATTTTGTGCCTGTCATGCCGAGCGTGTCTCGCAGGACCCACAACAGAGGCATATCCGGCGTGACGTCGACCTGCTGCGGCTTTCCATTTAGAGTGAACTTAATTGCGGCCATTCGCGAACCTCCTCCGAGTCAGACGCAGACGGTTAAGCCGATTGTAGTCCAATTCGCGGCTGGCGGCGTGAGGAGTCTTTATTCGATGACCGGCCTGGCAGGCGGAGCTTGGGGCGATTGATTTTGCGGCTGCGTCGTATTTTGAGGTTGCTGCGTGGTTGGCTGTGGCTGGCTCGGATTCGCCTGCTGTTGGCCCGGCTGTTCGGGGCCGGCCGGCTGCTGCTGATTCGGCGTCTGCTGCGTAGGCTGTTGGCTTGCGGGCGCATTCGTTGGTTGGCCTGGCTGAGGCGTTCCCGGCTGCGCCGTGCCCGGTTGCCCGGGTTGCGCTGCTCCGGCTGGTTGTTCGCCGGGTGCGGCAGGCTGAACCGGCAGAGGCGGCGGTGCGGCGCCTGCGCCCTCAATCGCGCCGCGGCCTGCATAAATCTCGCGGTTTTCGCGCGGCGCATAGCGGACCATTCGCGGGGTGACCAGAATGATGATCTCCGTATTCTGATCCGCGATGCTTTGATTTTGCGCGAGCCATTCGAGGCCGGGAAGTCCCACGATTCCGGGCGCGCCGTTCACGTTGACGCTCGTTTGCGGCGCCAGATAATTGGCGATCACGCTCGTCTGATCCTGCTTTAGCCGGACGGTGTGCGTAAGGCTCTGGTTGCTGATCACCGGAATCTGATTGAAGCTTTGCGCAGCGATGCTGCTGTTGCTGAAGTCGAGCGCGAGCGTGACTTCATTATCCGCATGAATACGCGGCGTGGCTTTCACCTTAAGGCCGATATCAAGATATTGCACGTTGGGATAGGGCGTGCCGAGCGAGCCGTTTGCACCCGTCCCGGGATTGAAAATCGCCGATGAATTGAGGACCACAGTAACGTCATTATCTCCTGAATTGGCTGTTGCGATATCGAGCGTGGAGTCGTCGTTGAAGTCACCCGTGACAATAGATTGCGGATTCGTGCCAACCTGAATCTCGAAATTCGAGCTAAAGCTGCCGTCTCCGTCGCCGAGTAAAACGGAGGCAGCATTGTCGCCGGCAGCGCCTGATGCAGCGGTCTCGCCGTTGCTGACGACGAGGTCGGCGAGCCCGTCCACATTGAAGTCGCCGACGACGAGTGAGGTCGGCGCCGCTCCGGCAGGATAATCGCGCGTAGGGCCTGGCGCGAACGTCCCGGCGGCGGTTCCGTTGGCATTCTGCTGGCCGAGCAAGATCGTAATGGAATCGCCGGAGTTCGTGGCGGTCGAAGCGCCGTTATTCGCTACCGCCAGATCCATGATGCCGTCGCTATTGAAGTCGGCGGCAGCAACGTAGACCGGAGCATTTCCCGTAGCGTAGTCGACGCGCGGCTGGAACGTGCCGTCGCCATTGCCGAGAAAAACGGAAACGGAATTATTGCCCTGGTCCGCGACAGCCAAGTCGATGTGGCTATCGCCGTTCAAGTCTTGCGCGAGCAGTCCCGACGGCTGAAATCCGCCGGGAAGCTGCAAGACAGTCGGGGATGTGGAAAACGTGCCGTCGCCTTTTCCGGAGAAAATCGAAATTGTGTTGTCGCCTTGATTTGCAACCGCGAGATCGACGTGGTTATTCGCGGCGTCCGAATCGTGGAAGCGCGCCGCTACCACGGAGACCGGCGAGCGGCCTGTAGGAATCGTGGTGGCGGGCTGGAAGGTACCGTCGCCCGCAGCGCCGGCTAGCAGTATGCCGATATTGTTCGAGGCTTTGTTTGCCACGGCCAAATCGATGAAACCATTGCTTTCGTCAAAACTGGCGCTTGCGATCCAGACCGGATTCGACGCCGGATTCAGCGGATCGGTAGCATACGTAACCTGATCCGCGAATGTGCCGTCGCCCGTAGTTGTTCCGTTGCCAAGGAAGACACCGACGTTGCCGCTTTGCGCATTTGCGACGATGAGGTCGCTAATTGCGCTTCCATTGCGCAAGACGGACGTTCCAACGAACTGCGGCGCTTTCCCTGCTTGATAATTCGTGCTTGGAAAACTGGATGAAGAGATGCCCGGTATTTGCGGACCACCGAGGCTGGAAGAGTAGCTGGCCAGCGAGACGGGATAATGCTCGCCGAAGAAGGCCGTCGCCGGCTGCCCGTCTTCTGCGCGAAGGAAGATGCGTATGCCGTGATGCACGAGAGACAGCGTGCGGCCAAAATTGGCGACCGCACTGGGCATTGTGGCGAGAAATGTGCTTTGGCCACCGCCGAAAGCGATCAGTGGAGGAATCAGAGAAGCGGCATTCAAATTTCCCGAGCCAAGCAATCCAGCGATTTGGGTTGGCGATAGTCCCGAGAGCGATGTCGGCAGGCCAAAAATTTTGCTGATTACGTCTACGAGTCCCGCCGCCGATGAATTGGCCTCGGCTATTTCCGAAGGGGTCAGCGTGAAGGCGCGCAGTTGTTGAGGCGGCGTAATGCCAAGCTGACGTGCGAAGTTCCTATCGACTTCCAGGACCTCAATCTCAAGAATCATCTCGCCGAGCGGCTGTTCGATCCCATCGATCACATCCGACGCGACGGCGAGGGCCTGCGGCGAAGCGCGCAACGTGATCGTGCGCGAACTTGTATCCAGAGTGGCACGCGTGATTCCGCTGATGTCGCGCACCACGCGAAGCGTTTCCGTCATTTCTGCGGGAGTCGCCGAGGCGGGTAGCGGCACAGCTCTGATCGCGACCTCGGCAAAATCGCGGCGCTTCTGCGGAGTATCTTGCGCCACAAAAAACATATGCCCGGAGATTGGACGCCAAAACGTATCCGTCATCACGCCCAGAATGCGCATCACGGTGGGAAAATCGACATCATTCAAGGCGAGGCGCACCGGACGCGAACTGAGCTCCGGATCAAAAGACGCTTGCACGCCAAATACTCGCGCGACTTCGTTGTAGGCGCCGAGTGTATCGCCGCGATAATTGAAATTCTGAGTGCCCTTGCTGTAGCCAAGCTCGGGCTCGCCGCCTAATCTGTTACCGGTGGTCCCCGCCGGGGGCTCAGCTGCAAGGAACTCGGCCAGGCGCTCGCGGATCGTGGTGTTCGTGGGATCAAGATCGCTCGCGATAAGGAGTTCCCGGCGGGCGTCGTCCAGCCGATTCGAAATCGCGTCGCGCTCGGCAGCGTCCGCGTGCGACTGCACGAGCGCAGCTTTGGCCGTTTCGCGTCGCACCGCATAATTTTTATCGCTCGGGGCATATTCGGCAGCCTGCGAATAATATTCGTAGGCGGTCGCCCAATCCTGCTGTTTTTCCGCTTCTTGCCCTTCGCGAAACGCCGCTTTTGCCTTGCGCGCATCGGGTTTCACAGTCACCGCGGCGGAGGAAGAGTCTGTGGCCGAATGCGCCTGTGGATACGCTGCGGCAACGGCCGCGGTGAAGAGCAGCCAAATGCACGCAAGCGCCCATGCCGATTTGTCCCGCGTCGCTCGATTTGCAGGCATAGCAGTTTACGATGCCCATTCTACAGGATGGGATTGATCGTAATTCTTGCTCACTACGCGAAGGTTACGGGCTGCCAGCCGATTCATGAATGCAAAGTATGACTATGCCGGCTTCTGCCCCACAAGAAGACCCAGCTCGCGCCACTTCCAATGACAATCGACTTCGGCGAAACCGATTTCGCGCAGCCAGGCAAGTTGCGTTTGCAGATCGAGCAGCTTGTTCGAGGGATCTTCTTCATCGCAGGCAATGGCTTTCAGGAAGCTGCGGTGGAGCGCGGGCGTGGCCGAAGCAACGTGTTCGAGATTGCAGAACACGCCTCCCGGCACAAGAATTTCGAAAATCTCACTGTAAAGCGACCGTTTGCGCGCATGCGGCACATGATGAATCGCGAAACTGGATACGACCGCATCGAACCGGCCAAGCTCGGGCAACGTTTTCTCCAAATCGTGAGCCACAATTGCGATCGATGGATCGCCGGCGAACTGTCCACTCAGCGTCTCAAGCATCGCGGGCGAGAAATCGAGCGCCACGAACTGCGCGTTCGGCCGGCAGGTCCTGACCAGCGAGAGCAGTCTGCCGCCCCCACTACCCACGTCCAGTATCCGGTGCGCGTCCTCCGGCAGGAACTCCAAAAGCGTGCCCTCGCCTTCCACGCGATGTGGAATGGAGTCCGCGCGCCGTAGATAGTCCAGAGCATGCTCAGTCGATTGCCACAAGTTAACGTCCGCTGAAGACATAGTTGCTCCTCCTAACTTCAGTAGGCTCCGCCCGCACATGCGGGGTCAAATTTATAGTTGTTGCACAGAATATAAGGGGCGCTTATGGGCGCCCACCTGAGACTAGGCGGACTTGACCTTCGCTGACTTAGGTTGAGCGATGCTGCCGGCGTGCGGTTTTGGCCGCAAGGCCGCCAGAAATTGTTCAACCGGTAGGGTATTGATTACATCCGACTTTTCGATCCAGCCGCGGCGGGCCGTCGACACGCCGTAATGCATCATCGAAAGGCCTTTGGTCGAGTGTGCGTCCGTCGAAATGACGATTTTTGCGCCGCGCTGTTTCGCGAGACGCAGGTGAGTATCCTTCAGGTCAAGACGTTCGGGCGAGGCGTTGCATTCCATTGCGACGCCAGCTTTCGCGCAGGCGTCAATCACTTTTTCCATGTCGTATTCAAACGCTTCGCGCCGAAGGATCAAGCGGCCCGTCGGGTGTGCGAGGATTTGCGTGTACGGATTCTCAATGGCGGCGAGGATCCGCTCCGTCATCTCCTCGCGCGGCATGTTCATGAAGGAATGGACCGACGCGACGACGACGTCGAGTTGGGCGAGCACTTCATTATCCAGGTCGAGCTTGCCGTCTTTTTTGATATCGACTTCGATTCCGGTAAGCAGACGAATGCCGGGAACGCGGTTCTGCGCTTCGTGAATTTTCTTGATTTGCTCGAGCGTGCGCTTTTCATCCATGCCGTTCGCTACGGTAACGGCCTGCGAATGGTCCGTGAGCGCGATGTATTCGTAATCGAGCTTCTTTGCGGCTTCGCCAATTTCTTCAATTGTGTTGCGACCGTCGGAGGCGGGCGTGTGCATCTGCAAGTCGCCGCGCATATCTTCAAGCTTCACAAGGTTTGGCACGCTGTGCTGCTCGGCGGCCTCAATCTCGCCGGTCATTTCGCGCAATTCGGGCGGGACGTAATCGAGCTTCAGCTTGGCGTAGATTTCTTCCTCCGTCTTACTCGCGACGATACGGCCGCCCTTTATTGTGGTGAGCGCGTATTCGTTGAGCGTCCAGCCCATGTCGTTCGCGCGGCCACGCAAAGCGACGTTGTGCGCTTTCGACCCGGTAAAATACATCAATGCCGCGCCAAAGCAGTTCTTTTGCAGCAAGCGAACATCCACTTGAGGCCCGCCTGCGAGTTGAAAGCTCACTTTGTTCTCGCCGTGAGCGAGCGTCTCCCCGATTCCGGGATACTTCAGGATGTACTCGGCGACCGCGTCGACGTCCTTCTGCTTATCCTGGCCGGGACGCATAGCGACGAGAACATCGAGGTCGCCCACGGTCTCGCGGCAGCGTCGCAAGGAACCGGCGGGTGTAGCCGATTCGACCGCTTCCCCGAAGGCGCGTATGTAGGAGACGATGCGGTCGGCTTCTTCGCCCGCCACATCGAAGCGGCATCGCGAGGCTCCGCACATGCTCTTAAAGCGTTGCGCAGCATTTAGAATATTTTGTTCGCTCTTCTCGCCGAAGTTCGGCACATCGCGGAGTTTTCCCTCGCGGGCGAGTTTTTCGACGTCGTCAACCGTAGCGCATTTGAATTGTTTCCAGAGCAGCGCCGCCTTCTTCGGACCGAGCGACTGGAGTTGAAGAACATCCAAAATCGTGGCCGGATACTTCTTCAGCAGCTTTTGCCGTAGCGCGTAATCGCCGGTCGCAAGGACTTCGCGAATGTGCTCGGCCATGCTGTCGCCTACCCCGGGGAGTTCCGTGAGCTTCTCTTCGTCTTTCGCGAGCTCCTCAATGCGTTCGTGCAGGCTCTCGATCAGCTCGGCAACCTTCTCATAGCTGCGATAGCGCCCAATCATGGCGCCGTCGATTTCCAATAATTGCGCGGTCTCGCGCAGAATCTTCGCCACCTGGCGGTTTTCCATGCTTACCTCGGATAAAACGCTTAAAGTCGTACGTGCATTCTACCCGTTGACGAACGAGATTAAAATTGGTCAGCTTGTTTACTCGGGCAAAGGAAAAGCGCCACGCTTTATAGATTGCGCTAAGGAGCACACGGAATGCCGGTTTGCGATGGATGTGGGGCTACGGTTGACGCGGCGCATATTCGCTCTCGAATCGAACGGCTGGAGATGGCAACGCGCTATCGGCCTGTGCACATTCAGACTCTGCTCGTGGGAACGGCCCCGCCTGAGCGGACCGAAGACTATCTCTATTCCTCGGAGACGAAAGGCGCAGAACTTCAGCGCAACGGAATTTTTCTCGTCTACGCAGTTGAATGTCCGCTGCCGCCCGACGCCGGTGCGGCCGAAGCAGCGCGGCGCGCGGCATTTGCACTCGTCAAACGCGTGCAATTTTCGTATAAGCCCAAATCAGTCTTGTTGTTTTCCCCAGCGGTATCGGAATTGATTCCGGCCCTGCAAAACGCCGGTTTCCGCGATCAGTTGATTCTCAAAAATGGAGCGCCTTTCCCCGAATTGCCGGATTTGGCCGAGGCAAGACCATAAAGAGCGATCGGTCGTTTCAAACATCCCGAAGACAATTCCGCTCTACCCGGAAACATTGGTCCTCCCACTGACGTACATACCGCTAAGGAGCAAGCCAATGACAACTCAAGCTCACGTCCGCGCAGACGGGCTGGCCTCGACAGCTTCCTGGGGACCGAACGCCATCGCATTCTGTTGTCTCGCAATCATCTTAGCGTTAGTTGTTGGCGTCGGAATCCCGGACGGATTGCTTCTCCGCCACATCGTTAAGACATTGCCGCTCTGGCCCGCGATTGTATTAGGGTTTAGGCGCTCGAACACGGTGGGATGGGCAAGCCTTCCCCTGTTTCTCTTTTGGCTGCTCCTAATGACGCTGATCTGGCTCTATTTGCTGGGCGTCTCCCACTTGATCAACGGGCACTTCTCCCCGCTTGAGATCGCGATGACCTTAATCGTCGGCGCAGCGTCGCTGGTTGGGATTGGCACGTTTTGGCAACTTAAGTTCAGATTACCCGCACTGCAAGCGGTTGTCCTCTTTGTCGTTTTCGCTGCATTCCAGTTTGCTTGTCTTCGAGTCAGCTTATTGCCCTCCATTGCCCATCGCTGACGGACAACGCCGGACAGAGCGTTCGGAAACGGCCCCGTGGCGCCTGAGATGGGTATAGAGTGGGTTGGCTGATTCGGCGACGCTCGCCCTGCCACGGTTGAGATGAGCACTGCCTGGGTGTAGTCTTTTGGTCGGGGAAGGGCCGCCAGTTTGCAGCGCCAGACGGCCAGGCATCACATGCATGGCTGAGAGCGTCCCATTAACGATGAAAAAATTCTTCCTTATTTTAGTCGCGTTAGCCTTTTGTGCGCCCGCGTGGACGCTCAGTGCGGCGACCACAAAGAAGCAGGCCTCCAAGACAGCTACGACTGCCAAAAAGACTAGTACAAAGAAAACGACTACGCGGCGGAGGCGTCGCCGTTCAACGAAGTTTGTTCCGAAGCAGAAGGCGCCCATGGCTGACCGCGTCAAGGAAATCCAGGGTGCGTTAGCCCAGGGAGGCTACTACGACGGCGACCCGAACGGCAAATGGGACTCGAAGAGCATCGCTGCGCTGCAAAAATTTCAGTCCGCCAATGGGATCGAGCCCACCGGGAAATTAGATGCCCCCAGTTTGCAGAAGCTCGGCCTTGGTTCGGATATAGCGGGCGTTTCGGCGCCCCGGCCGCCAATGCCCGCCGTCGCCGTACCGCAGACTTCCGCGCCGCCTTCTCAGCAAAACGAGTCTACGCCTGCAGCGCCTGCCACCTCGGCAGCGGCACCGGGAACGAGCACGGCGGCGGCAATTACTCCGGCAGCTGGAAATTTGGAAGCGAAGTCTGCGCAGCAATAATCAGAAGCGGCGGAAAAGATCAGCCGCGAGCAGACGGGCAACGAAATAAAAAGAGGCCGGGAAATTTCCCGGCCTCTTTTCTTGCACCACCACATTCTTTAGCACTACAAATCACAACGCCGCGCAGACTGCCTTGACCTCCGTGTACTGCTCCAGAACTTCGTGGCCCATTTCGCGGCCCCAACCGGATTGCTTGTAGCCGCCAAATGGCAGCGCCGCGTCGAAAATGTTGTAGCAATTGATCCACACTGTGCCCGCGCGAAGTTTCGCGGCAATCGAGTGCGCTTTCTTGATGTCGCGCGTCCAAATGCCGGCCGCGAGGCCATAGGAGGAGTTATTCGCGCGCGGAATGATTTCGTCGGCATCGCGGAACGGGATCGCCGTCACCACAGGGCCGAAAATTTCTTCCTGCACGACTTTCATTTTTTCGTTCGTATTGACCAGCACGGTCGGCTTCACGAAATATCCCTTGTTGCCGACGCGGCTGCCACCCGTCACGGCCTTTGCCCCTTCGCTCATGCCGATATCAAGGTAATTGCACACGCGATTGAGCTGCTCTTCGGAAACAAGCGGACCCATTTGCGTATTCGGGTCGAAACCGGAGCCAATGTTGATCTTTTCCGCCGCTTTTGCGACTCCGTCGACCACTTTGTCGAACGACTTCTGCTCGACGTAAAGACGCGAACCGGCGCAGCAGCACTGGCCGTGATTGAAAAAGATCGCGCTCGCCGCGCCTGCGATAGCCATGTCGAGATCGGCGTCATCGAGCACGACGTTTGGAGATTTGCCGCCCAGTTCGAGCGAGACTTTTTTCAGATTCCCCGCAGCGGCCTGCAGAATCAGCCTGCCAACTTCGGTTGAGCCCGTGAACGCAACTTTATCCACATCCGGATGCGCGGCAAGCGGAGCGCCGGCAGCTTCACCGAGGCCCGTGACAATGTTCACTACGCCATCGGGAATTCCGGCTTCCTGGATCAGTTCGCCCAGGCGCAGCGCTGTAAGAGGGGTCTGCTCCGCAGGCTTGAGCACAACAGTGCAGCCCGTTGTCAGTGCCGGGCCAAGCTTCCAGGCGGCCATCAAAAGCGGGAAATTCCACGGGATGATCTGACCCACCACGCCTACCGGCTCGCGCAATGTGTACGCGAGATATTTCGCGCCGGGCGTATACGGCACCGAGAGCGGAATCGTATTGCCTTCGATCTTCGTGGCCCATCCGGCCATGTAACGGAAATTCTCAATTGCGAGCGGAACGTCCGCGGCGCGCGCGACGGCAAGCGGCTTGCCGTTATCGAGCGACTCTAGCTGCGCGAATTCCTCCAGATTCTTTTCCAGTAGATCGGCGAGTTTCCAGATCAGCTTCGTGCGTTCGGAGGCGGTCATGCGGGACCACGGGCCCTCTTCAAACGCTGCACGCGCGGCTTTCACGGCACGATCAATATCCACGCTGCTGCCGGCGGCAACATAGGAAAGCACGTCGCCTGTCGCGGGATTAAACGTGGCGAAACTCTCTCCGGATGCGGATTCCACCCACTGGCCGTTAATCAGATTCTTGTGAGTCTTTGAAACGAAACGGGCGACATTCGGGTCCATCGTTGGAACGGACACGGCCGTTGCCATAGCTCCTCCTTCAGAATTGCAATGTTGTGTGGGTCTGTTGCACTCCTCGAGGCCAAAATCGGAGCGAATCGTGCTTCGGCGATTCGCGCCTTTTGGGGGATATATCTCCCCCTCTCGCAAGGCGCGAGGACCGGTGCGGCACACGTTACTCCCGCACCGTGAA
>JBOGMU010000306.1:0-9496 GCA_050746865.1 Candidatus Acidiferrales bacterium | reverse complement strand
AGCACGTTCTGGCGAACCTCCGACAAGGCCGCCGCGCTGTGATTTCTCCGCCATTTGCGAAAGTCGCGTACCTGCGCTGCGAATTCTCTCCCGCCGATCGTGATCCGCAGATCTTCGCCGAATGGTTCGACGTTCGCTTCAAACGAGCGCCCTTCCAGAAGCACGGAGTAGATACCCGGCGCGATTTCCACGCAATCTGCTTCCACTGCGACTCCATCGATTGTGCCGTGCACTTGATGTTCGGCTCGCGAGAATTCCAGCATGTGACTGGCGCCGCCGAGTTGGATAGCGAGCTTCATCTCGCGTTGCGCGGCTCCCGGTTTAGTTGGTCCATTCGCCCATCCTGTTTCCATTTCGAGGAAGCCTGTCGCGAGTTGTCTCCCATTTCCTTTTCCGGATGTCGTCGGCCCTCGAACCTGAGGGCCGCGGCGATGAGGGCCGCTTTCTCCTCAACGGATACTTCCCAGGCGGTCGCTGGCCGCACCGCGGGCTCATCGTGGCGCGCGAGAAAGTCGTCGAGCCAGCGCGTATAGATTTCACCCCGCATAAAATCGTCCGTCGTCAGAATCTTTGCAAAAAGCCCGAGATTCGTCTTGATGCCGTTCGCGCGCGTCTCTGCGATTGCTCCTCGCAGGCGGGCGATGGCTTCGCTGCGATCCTTGCCCCACGCGATCACTTTCCCGAGCATCGGATCGTATTCGTTCGGAACGGTCCAGCCAGAATAGACGCCATCGTCGACGCGAATGCCGGGCCCACCTGCCGCATGATATTGAGTTATCGTTCCCGGAGAAGGCAGGAAATTGTTATCGGGATCTTCCGCGTAGACTCGGCATTCAATCGCGTGGCCGTTCAGGACGATGTCCTTTTGTCTCAGTGCGAGTTTTTCTCCCGCGGCGATCCGGATTTGCAGTTTCACAAGATCGAGCGACGTGACCAGCTCCGTCACCGGATGCTCCACCTGAAGCCGCGTGTTCATTTCGAGAAAATAGAATTGCCGATCCGCGTCAACCAGAAACTCCACCGTCCCCGCGTTTGTATATCCGCCGGAGCGCGCCAGTTTTACAGCGGCTTCGCACATGGCGCTCCGTAGCTCTGGAGTCATGATCGATGACGGCGCCTCTTCGACCACCTTTTGATGGCGGCGCTGCACGGAACACTCCCGCTCGCCAAGGTGAACCATGTTCCCGTGCTCGTCGCCGATAACCTGTATTTCAATGTGCCGTGGACGCGTGAGATATTTTTCAAGGTAAAGGCGTCCGTCGCCGAAAGCGTTCAGCGCCTCCGACGAGGCATCGCGGAATGCAGTGTGCAGGTCCGTTTCCCGCTCCACCGCTCGCATCCCTTTGCCTCCGCCGCCCGCGCCCGCTTTCAAAACGATCGGAAATCCTGCATTCTTGGCGGCAATCAGCGCTTCCTCCGCGCTTGCTAGCAGTTCGAGCGTGCCGGGAACGGTGGGAACCCCAGCCTCGCGCGCAAGTTGCCGCGCCGCCGTCTTGGGACCGAGCCGTTCCATCGCTTCTGCCGATGGCCCGATGAATTTGATACCCGCTTCTTTGCAGGCGCATGCAAATGCTGCATTTTCGGCCAGAAATCCGTAGCCCGGATGAATAGCGTCACATCCGGCTGCCTTTGCGACTTTGATGATTTTCTCAATCGAAAGATAGCTCTCGCGTGAAGGTGCCAGCCCAATTCCATACGCTTCGGCCGCGAGTCGCACGTGCAGCGCCGCACGGTCGGCGTCGCTGTACACCGCCACCGTCCGTATGCCCATCTCACGCAGCGCGCGAAGAATGCGCACTGCGATCTCCCCGCGATTCGCCATCAGTACTTTCTTGAACATTCGTCCGCCACCGAAAGCCGGGATTCTAACACGCGTTGCTGCGCCATCGCCCTCGCTGATGCGCCTATTTCGCTCAGCCTGCGCGTCGGATATGCCTACGCATCGGGATGCCTGGGCATTGGCAAAAGCGCGGTCAAGCCGCTATCATGGCGCGTTCCCAAAGAGGAGAAGTAAACGTGCCAGCGGAAGCCAGTACGCAATTGGAGCAGTGGAAAAAGGACGTAGGAGAAGCGGCCGCGAGGCTCGTCGAAAACGGCATGGTCGTTGGGCTCGGCTCCGGCACCACGGCCCTGCAATTCGTCGCCGCCCTGGGGCGCAGAATCGAGCGGGAAAATCTTCGCTTCGTGGGAATTCCCACGTCCGAGCAAACCGAGCAATTCGCTCGCAAGCTGAATATCCCCATGTCAACGCTCGGCGAGCACACCGAACTTGATCTCGACGTCGACGGCGCCGACGAAATCGAAATCGGCACCCTCTATCTCATCAAAGGCCACGGCGGCGCATTGCTGCGTGAAAAAGTAGTCGCCGCCGCAAGCAAACGCATGGCGGTGATCGGTGACGAATCAAAACTCGTGCAACGCCTCGGCTCGCGCTTTTCCGTTCCTGTGGAAGTGGTCCAGTTCGGATGGCAAGTCACAAATAAACGTCTTGCGGCGCTCGGCTCAGAAACCGTTCTGCGTCTCGATAGGACAACAGGCAAACCATTCGTCACCGACGGCGGAAACTACATCATCGATTGCGACTTCGGTCCGATGGCCAATCCTAAGGAAGTGGCTCATCACCTCGATCACGTCACCGGCGCCGTGGAACACGGTTTGTTTCTCGGATTTGTCTCGGAAGCGGTTGTAGCGGGACGCGAAGGAGTGCGCATCATCAAGCGGAACCAATAACGAGCAATAAAGAGCGGCAAAGAAGGGGCGCGATTCGCCTGCACCCCTGACCAGCCTCTTGCTAAACTAGTTTCTAGCCGCCGCAGCGCATGCTTGAGGATAAATCGCGTCCAGAGCACCCCAAAGCGCCTTCAGGCTTCGCTCCGCGGCGCACAGCACGCCAAACGACTCTTCATCATTTTGCTCGGCAAGCCATCCACGCCAAGCCGAACGGTGGCGCACATCGGCTTCTTGATGAACCTCGAAGTACGCCAATGCCCGCTGATCTGTGACGTGATAAAACTGCTCCAGCCCAGCCTTTTTTTCCTTCGCTGTCTCGGGCACCTGCGCTTCATAAACATAGAATGCGGCGACGGCCTGCGCAAACGTCCCCTGCGAGGCAATTTCGTCATACGCATCCAGCAGCACGGCGACGCCCGGTAACGGATGCGCTTGGTTCAATGTAGCCTGATCCACTCCGACGGCCTCGGCAAATTGCCGCCAAAGCGCCGGGTGCGGCGCCGCTGGGTCCAGTTCCTCGTCCAGGTTTTCGTGAACCAGCGAACCGAGGTGGCCAGCCGCCCGGCCTGCCAGTTGGCGAAGATTTTCCGGAAACGAAAGTACATGCTGGTAATACTGAGTGGCGTACAACTGCAGGGCTTCCTTTGGCAGAGTTCCGTCGGACCACGCTTTATAAAACGGATGTTTCAACAGATGATGCTGTCGGATCAAATCGTCCAGCATCTCAACCAGGTTTTTACGCACTGGTTTTGCTTTGGAAATTCTGAGAGGCATTGCGGATTTCTGATTTCCCCTATAAATCTTTCTCGGCCGTCAAAAGCCTACTCGAATGCGTTACGGAAATCTAGCAGATGGTGCAATCGGGTTGTAAATGTATATAAAGATTTTATAAAGGAATATTGCCGTGTTTTTTGCGTGGATTCGTAACGCGTTTGTTTTCTAGCGATCGCAAAGCGATGACGATTTTTGCGCGAGTTCGCGAAGGTTCAATTACTGCGTCGACGTACCCGCGCTCGGCGGCCACGTAAGGATTTGCAAAACGCTGCCGGAAGTAATCTACCTTGTCTTGACGCAACGATTCCCGCTCAGATGCGGGAACCTGATCCAATTCACGGCGGTAAACGATATTTACCGCTGCCTCCGGGCCCATTACCGCAATTTCCGCGCTCGGCCACGCGTAATTAATGTCCGTGCGAATATGTTTGGAAGACATCACGCAATATGCGCCGCCGTAAGCTTTTCGCGTGATCACGGTGATCTTTGGCACCGTCGCTTCCGCGAACGCATAAAGCAGTTTTGCGCCCTGCCGAATGATTCCGCCGAACTCCTGCTGCGCTCCTGGCAGAAAACCAGGAACATCCTCGAATGTCACCAACGGTATGTTGAACGCGTCGCAAAAGCGCACGAATCGCGCGCCCTTCACGGAAGCATTAATATCCAGCACGCCGGCCAGCACAGCCGGCTGATTTGCGACAATCCCAGTCGGTCGCCCATCGAATCGTGCAAATCCAACCACCAGATTCTGCGCGAAGTGTTCGTGAACCTCGAAAAATTCGCCGTCGTCCGCGACAGCATGGATCACATCCTTAATGTCGTACGGTTTTTGCGCGTCTTCAGGCACGAGCGAATCGAGTGTGGGTTCCGCCCGGTTCCACGGATCCTTCGAAGTGTGCCGCGGCGGATCATCCACATTGTTCGACGGCAAATAACTCAGCAGCTCGCGAATCATTGCGAGGCATTCCGCGTCATCTTGCGCGACGAAATGCGCCACGCCGCTTTTCGCGTTGTGCGTCATCGCCCCGCCCAGCTCCTGCTTCGTCACATCTTCGTGCGTCACCGTCTTGATCACGTCCGGTCCCGTCACGAACATGTACGATGTCTCGCGCGTCATAAAAATGAAATCAGTAATCGCGGGTGAATACACAGCGCCTCCCGCGCACGGTCCCAGGACTGCGCTGATCTGCGGAATCACGCCGCTTGCTAGCGTGTTACGGAGAAAAATATCCGCGTAACCAGCGAGCGACTTCACTCCCTCCTGAATCCGCGCTCCGCCGGAATCGTTTAGGCCGATCACGGGCGCGCCCACGCGCATCGCTAGATCCATAATCTTCGTGATTTTTTGTGCGTTCGTTTCGGAGAGGGAACCGCCGAATACCGTGAAGTCCTGCGCGAAGACGTATACGAGCCGTCCTTCGATTCGCCCATAGCCCGTGACGAAACCATCGCCCACCGGCCGCTGCTCCGCCATTCCAAAGTCATCGGAGCGGTGACGAACGAACTTGTCCAGTTCCTCGAACGATCCTTCATCCAGCAGCAGATCAATACGCTCTCGAGCGCTCAGCTTCCCGGCCTTACGCTCGCTTTCTTGCCGCTGCGCTCCGCCAGCCGCCTCTGCCTCCGCATTCAACCGGCGCAGTTCCGTAATTCTGTCGGCATGTTTCGTATGAGGCTTCGTCATGCCAACATTTTGCCCCACGGAGCGCGAGCGAGTCTAGGGCCGGGAAGCGGGCTTCCGGCTCTCCACGGTTTCGCCGGTCTGCAAAAACGCCTGCAGCCAGCCGAGCATCCGCGGCCATCCTCTGTAGCTCTGAGCGATCTCGGGATACGTACTCAGGCCCGAGTGGCGGATTCTTACGAGCGTTCCTTTGCCGTCAGGCGTCAGCTCCCACCGAACGGTCGTTTTCGCCGTGCCAGTCCAGCTCGCAATCCACGTATAAATAATCAGGTGCGGCCGATCGATTTTCACGTACTCGCCCGCGACTTCAAATTTTCCGCCGTCTGGCCCGACACCCCCGATGCGCCATTTGCCGCCCATGCGCAAATCCGCGGAAAATTCGGTGCTTCGATAAATGCCTTCCTGCCCCCACCATTGCATCACCTGTTTGGGATCGACCAGAGCGTTGAATACGCACTCCGGAGGCGCCGCGATATGAATCTCGCTCACAATCTCGTCCGCTTCAGGAGACGCTTTTGTCGCCATGCTTCCTCCTCCGCTTTGTCTTTGCAGTCGCCCGGCGCTCACGCTTTGCATCGCCCGATTGCTCGCTTTCCACGAAAACCTTCAGGCTCGCCAGGTTCTTTTGCCAAAAAGTTCGATATTCGCCGATCCACGATTCGACCATCTTTAGTGGGTCTGGATTCAACTCATAGACGCGATGGCGTCCCTCGCGACGTTCCCGGACCAGTTGCGCCCGCCGCAGCAGCCGCAGATGCTTCGAGATCGCCGGCCGGGAGACCGGAAACATCGCTGCAATCTGCCCGGCGGGCCGGCTCCCGTGGCGCAGCAAATCGAGCACGGAGCGGCGCGTCGGGTCTGAGAGCGCGGCGAATACAGCCTGCAGCGGATATGTAACCGAATCGTGACCCATGTTATGTAATTTTATGGTTACGCATCGCGGTTGTCAAGTGGCTAGAACGGGACACAAGCAATGGCGCGTGGGTCCAACTTTTTGCACAGGTTTCCAGTTTTCGGTGAGCGATAGTGCTGCCGGATGCCGAAATCCGGCGGCTTCTCACAATTGACGGAGAGTGTCCGAGGCCCAGTCCGCCACGCGCCGTCAGTTTGCCCACGAATACTAGGAGTGTGATCTCGGATTGCGAAATATCAATTGAAGCGGAACGGCGCATCGAAGGTTCGACGTATCCAAGCGAGCACGAATAGGTCTAAAGCCCTTCACACGGGAGTAGACAGCCGCGGAGGATTGAGTCACACCCTAGATGCGCGTTTTCATTGTGCGTTCATATGAGCGATAGCTCTGCGGCGTATACTGGAGGCGAGTCTTACAGTCCTGATGAGCCTTCCACGGACATTTCTTGTCGCCGCCCTTGCTTGCCTTGCGCCATTGATCACCGCCGCGGCGCCCAGGGACGCGCAGCAGGAATGCCAACGCCCGGCGCCGGGCAGCGACGTGCCGCAGCCGGAAAATCTATCCAGCCGGAATGGCGTCCTTAAACTTGAGCTCACATTCCGCAATTTCATCGAGCCTGACGGCGAGGTTGGCTACTGCTACGTCTACAAAGACGACGCGCAAGCGCCCACTTTGCGTTTGAAGCCGGGCGATTGGCTTGAACTGTCGCTCAAAAACGAGCTTTCGGCCGCCGTCGCCGCAAAGCAGCCGCAAACAATGCCGACAATGGGTCTATCAGTGTCCATGGCGAAGGCACCTTGCGGCGGCGGAACGCGGATGAGTCCCACGTCCACGAATCTTCATTTCCACGGTCTCACCGCCCCGTCGAAATGCCATGAAGACGATGTACTGCAAACGGCCATCGATCCCTCCGGCACGATGGAATACAGATTTCAAATTCCGCCCGATGAGCCGCCGGGGCTTTATTGGTATCACCCACACATCCACGGCTTCGCAAAAGTGCAGGTGTTCGGCGGCGCATCCGGAGCGCTGATTGTCGAAGGGCTGCAACGGGCCGAGCACGAGGTTGCCGGGCTTCCCGAACAGGTTTTGGTGATTCGCGATCAGTATCTTGCGAATCCCAACGCCGCGCCGCTCGACAACGGCCCCAAGCCTCCGCCCGCCGTGCTGGATGCGGACGGCGAGGTTCTAAACACCGGCTCGGGTACAGGCAAGCCTGCGAAAGACCTCTCCATCAACTTCGTGCCCGTTTCCTATCCTGAATACAACCCGGCAATTATTCGCATGAAGCCGCTGGAACGCCAGCTATGGCGCGTGGTAAACGCGTCCGCCATCACGTATCTCAATTTGCAGGTGATCTACCACGGACTGGCGCAGCCGCTCGAAATTGTCGCGATGGATGGAGTTCCGCTGAACGAAAACGGAATCTTAGGGCTGGGCGTGGTTTGGATCGACCATGTCGGCCTGCCCCCCGGCGGCCGCGCGGAGTTCATCGTAAAAGGGCCGCCGGCGTCGGCGGACGCCACGCTGCTCACGCGCAGCGTGAATACGGGTCCTCTCGGTGAAAATGATCCCGTTCGCTCGATCGCGACGATTATCGCGTCGCCCACGGCGCCAGAGCCGCAGATGACTCTTCCCGCCGACACGACGCCTCTTCCGAAGCCTCAGTTTCCGTGGGTCGGCAATGTCAAACCCATTCGCACACGGCGCCTTTATTTTTCCGAAAAGCCGTCCGATCCAAACGATCCTAGTAGTCCCATGGCCTTTATGATTACCGTCGATGGCCAGGCACCCAAGCCTTTTGATCCCAGCGATGCCACGCCGAATATCATTGCCCATCAAGGCGACGTGGAAGACTGGATCATTGAAAATCGCACACAGGAATTACACGCCTTCCACATTCACCAACTTCATTTTGTGCTCGAAGAGTTCTTTGGCGTTCCGGTCAGCGAGCCGTTCCTGCGCGATACGATCAACGTTCCGTTCTGGGATGGAAAGAGCCCAACGTATCCGAGCGTTCGTCTACGCATGGACTTCCGCGATCCAAACGCGGTCGGCACGTTCATCTATCACTGCCATCTTTTAGAGCACGAAGACGGCGGTATGATGGGCATCATCCGCGTGGAACCGCGCCCCTCGCCGCAAAATGAATCCCACGCTACGCCATCCGAGCTAAAGCCTGCCTCATCCACAATTTCGTTGGGCAAACAATCCAAGCACGAGAGCGCTGCGCCGTCCTCACGCGATTCCAAGAACGGTTTTTAATACGGCTGTCATCCGGCGCTAACAACTTCCGTTTGTCCACGTTCTGCACACGTTTGGATCTGAGAGCCTCGCGAAAGCGGCGCATTTCGTTTTCGTTAGCAGGAGCGGAATCAGACCATTTCTTCACAAGGAGAATTCATGATCCGGAAGCATCTTCGCTGGATGGCCAGCCTTCTGATGGCCACGAACCTGGCGGTTTTCTCTCCAAGCGGCTTGTCGGCTGCTCCGAACGGCAAAGACAAAGGCGACAAAGGCAACGACGATCCTGCCGCGGATTACGATACGGCGACGCCGATCAAGCAATTGGTCGTCATTTTTCAAAAAAATGTGTCGTTCGACCAGTACTTTGATACTTACTCGAATGCCTTGAACCCGCGAAGTGAGGTCAAATTCAAGGCAAAGGCAAAAACTCCCAGGGTCAACGGCATCACAGAAGGATGGGCCACGTTGAACCAGAACACGATCAAGCCCTTCCGCCTCGATCCGAGCCAGAACTATACGTGCAGCATGAATCACGGCTACAAGGCCGAGCAGCCAGCTTTCGACAGCGGGCTGTCGTTCATCGCGAAGTTCTGCGCGTAGTTCCACAGACCGGGCCTTCGACGGTGGGCGCGATCAACATCATCTCCGGTATGACGGGCAATATCGATCAGAACAACACGGCATCGGACGTGATCTCCGGCAGCATCGTTGGAGATCCCGATCCTGCCTTCGACGATTGCAGTGGCAAGGACGTGGTCGGCATGCAGCCAACGAACGAGAATATCGGCACGCTGTTCAACGCGCGCGGTATCACCTGGGGTTGGTTCGAGGGCGGCTTCACGCCTAGCGGAACCAGTGGCACCAAGTCGGTCTGCGGCAACACCACAGTTCGGCTGGATGGAACGGCGGTATTAGCTTACGTCCCTCACCACGAGCCCTTTCAATACTATACGTCTACTGCAAACCCGCACCATCTGGCTCCCAAGAACGTCAACGAAGTGGGCCACGACGGCCAGGCGAATCATCAATACGATTTGGCCTGGTTCACCAAGGCTGCGATGAACGGAAAACTCCCCGCCGTCAGCTACCTAAAGGCGCCTGCCGCAGAAAACGCCCATCCAGGCAATTCATCGCCGCTTGATGAGCAGGTT
>JBOGMU010000305.1:0-8013 GCA_050746865.1 Candidatus Acidiferrales bacterium | reverse complement strand
GCTCCAGCGGGCCCATCGGATGATTCATTCCGAGCTTCATCACGGCATCGATGGCCTCGGGGGTCGCGACACCTTCCATGACGGCAGACGCGGCTTCGTTGATCATCGGCATCAGCACGCGGTTGGCGACAAAGCCCGGGGCGTCGTTCACGCAGACAGGCTTTTTGCCTAGCTTCTCGCAAAGCGCCATCGTCGCTTGAAATGTCGATTCACTTGTCGCGCGGCCGCGCACCACCTCGACCAACACCATCACCGGCACGGGATTCATGAAATGCATACCGACAAAACGGTCGGGGCAACTCGTCTGCGAGGCAAGTTCCGTGATGGAAATGGAGGAAGTGTTCGAGGCAAGGATCGCATGCGGGGGAAGCACACCGTCCACCTCCTTCAGCACGCGCGCTTTCAATTCGAACTGCTCGGGAACGGCTTCGACGGCGAAATCGACGTTTGCAAGGGGCGCGATGTCGGTAACCCGTTTCAAGCGAGCCAGAATTGCCGGCTTCTCGCTTTCCGTGATTTTGCCTTTCTTCACTTCGCGATCCAGGTTCGCGCCGATCGTCGCGAGCGCGCGTTCCAACGCGTGCGCATCCACATCGCGGAGGATTACATCAAAGCCGCTGCGTGCGAAGACATGCGCGATGCCATTGCCCATAGCTCCAGCGCCCAGTACGGCAACGGTTTTGATTTTTTGGTCAGACATGCAGGGATGATACCGAATCGGGCGAATCGAAAGAAGCGGCGCGAGCCTATTCCGCCGCTTCCCCTCCCGATTTCTCGGCAAAAGCTTCTCGGATCGCCTTTTCGGCGCGAGGTGCGTCGCTTTCCGCGATGATCACTCGATAGCGCGGGCCGGAAATCTGCGGGACGCCGACAAACTGGTCGTTCTCGGCGATATCGAAGACCTTAATGCCCGCGTCCCCAAGCGCCGCTATCGCACGCGTGTACGCGATCGGATCGTCGCCACTCCATGCCACTGCCGCCCCGCCGCTGCCCTCCGAACCCTTTGTTACGCTCACGAGACCACCTTTCAACCTCAAACCATACATACTCTGCCTCAGGGACACCATACAGCTTCGCCGCTATTGCATTGGAGTACCTTCTTCAATTTCGCGCACCACTTCGCGAGCCCTTTTCTCCGCGTTCGGCGTTACCAACACGCGCGCTTTGCCCGTGTCCTCTTTTAAGACGCAGCCTATTCCAAGGTTTGCTAAACACTCCTGAAACACCTTGCCCATTTGTGCGTCCTCGCCGGACCAGACAGTCACAACGGCTTCGCTGGGATCAAATTTCTCGGGGTAATTGTCCAGGGCTTTCTCACCAAATTCGCCTCCGTCCGATGGGAGCAGCGTTCCCTGAGAGAATTTAGAAGATGAATGCCGCTGGATCAGCGGATGTTCTAGGGGATTGTAGACGCGCTCCGGAGGTATGGGTTCCTGCCGCGCGAAAGCGCTTAAGGCCTCGATAATCGCTTCCTCGGCGCGAATGGCGTCGCTTTTAGCCACGAGCACGCGATACCGCGGCCCGGAAATTTGCGGGACTCCCATGAATTGGTCGTTCTCGGCAATGTCGAATTTCCGAATGCCCGCTGCCTCGAGCGCCGCCACTGCGTGCGTGTAGGCAACCGGATCTTCTCCGCTCCACGCCATTGCCACCCCGCCTTTGTGTCCGGAATTATTCGCTGCACTCACGCTATCCTCCTACGGCTCCCCGCAATACCTTTGCGATTTTTCCTGAATCCGGCATTCACCTTACCGCCATTCAGCTCAGCGCTCGACGGCAAGCGCTACAGCATTACCTCCGCCGAGGCAAAGTGCCGCGATTCCCCGCGTCAAATTGCGCCGCTGCAATTCGTAAAGCAGCGTCACAAGCACTCGCGCACCCGAAGCGCCAATTGGATGGCCGAGTGCGACCGCGCCGCCATTCACGTTGACTTTTTCAGGATTCAGGCGGAGCTCGCGCGTAACGGCAATTGCCGCGACAGCGAACGCTTCATTTAGCTCGTACAAATCGACATCCTTGTCGCGGTCCCAACCGGTCTTGTGCAGCAGTTTTTCAACGGCTTCGACGGGCGCCGTCATCACCCATTTCGGCTCGACGCCGCTCACCGCCTGCGCGACGATGTGTGCTATCGGCTGCTTGCCGAGCCGCGCGGCTGTGCGCTCGCTCGTCACAATCACGGCGGCGGCGCCATCGTTCGTGCCGGGCGCGTTGCCTGCGGTGACCGTGCCGTCTTTTTTAAACGCCGGACGTAATTTCGCGAGCGCCTCCATCGAGGTGTCTTCGCGCGGCGACTCATCCGTTTTGATGACGACCGCCTCACCCTTTTTCTGCGGAATCTCTACAGGAACGACCTGGTCGGCAACAAAGCAGGATTTGATTGCGCGAACAGCTTTGCGATGGCTCTCCAGCGCAAAACGATCCTGCTCCTCGCGCGAAATCGTATATTTTTCCGCCACAAACTCCGCCGTCTGCCCCATGTGGTAATTTCCGTAAACGTCCCACAATCCATCGACGATCATCGAGTCCAGGATTTCCTGATTGCCAAAGCGATAGCCTGAACGCGCGCCTTTGAGCAAATACGGACAATTCGACATCGACTCCATCCCGCCCGCCATAACAATCTCCGATTCGCCGACCGTCACGCCCTGCGCCGCGAGCGCGACGGCCTTCAATCCCGATCCGCATACTTTGTTGATCGTCATGGCAGCGACGCGCGGATTCAGTCCACCATGCAAAGCAGCTTGCCGCGCAGGATTTTGGCCGAGGCCCGATTGCACCACGTTGCCCATGATCGCTTCGTCCACTTGCTGCGGATCGATGCCAGCGCGCCGCACCGCCTCGGCGATTACCCTTGCTCCAAGCTCGGTCGCGCTGAGCGGCGCGAGTCCGCCGAGAAATTTTCCTATCGGCGTGCGGACGGCGCTGAGAATTACAGGTTGTTCGGTCTGCGCCATTGGACGACCTCCTTTGGCACATTTGGCGAGGAAAATCGCATTACCAGCCAGTATAACGCGGAAATTGCAGGGAGAATCGGAGCCGGCGGTTTTACGGTTTGCCGTTGACGAAAAGCGGAGCTAGCGTTTGATGGAGGCGCTCGACGGACTGAAAAAATTCTCGGATGCCGACGGTTTCCCGGCCTATCTCATGGGCGATTGAAGCGCTAACGATGGCATCGCAAAGCTGCGTTGCGCGACGAATACCCTCGGCAGTTAAGAGAGGAATCACCGTTTTCGGATCTTGCTGCTTCGACTGGCGCTCCTGCCACTCCTGTACGGCCCACGCTGTTTTGCGGACGTTGTCCACCGCATCGCGAAATTCCTGCAGGACGCGCGGATCGATCGGGCCCGTGCGCATGTCATACTCAAGCCTCACAAGTTCGGCGCAGGCTTTTTTGAGTTGAAAACTGGTGCCCCAGAAAGTGTCGCTGGGAATGAGAAGTTCGACGGCAACTCCCAGCAAATGACCTTCAGCACTTCGCCGCGGACCCACAACGCGCGCGTGCGAAGATTCATGCGAAATCAGATTCTTTAGCTCGATCTGGCTGCCCGCCGGCGGATACGTCTTCAGTTCCAGAAGGCCGCCCTGCGCGTTGACCTCCGTCGCGCGCCCACTTTCGCGGACAATCGTTCCGCTCGGCTCCTGCCACGTGGCTTCCACGGGTGAGACGAATGGAAAGCGCCTGCTGCGCCTGCCGTCAGATGAGGTTGCTCGTTTCACGTTTTGCGGCCGGAATGCTCGTTCGCCTATTTCGAGCCCCATATCGAGCGAATGCCCACAGTATAAACGTCTTTTCGCGCCGCTCAATCACTAGCGAAACCATCTGTTAACTAAACGTGACCTATCAGGTACTGCGGCGGGATGCACGATTGGACGCAGGCGGCGCGGAATCGGCCATGACCGCGCGCAAGGCGCGTTAACATGGCTCGTAAGTTCATTCGGGTTTCGTCATGAGTCATATGCAAGTGCTAAATCTTAGCTTGATCGGTCCGCACGCGTGGCTGCTTGCCGTACCCGTGCTGCTTTTTATTTTTTATCTGGTCGCGTGGTTGCGCATTGGACCAGAGCCAGCGCCTTCGCCACTTGTCGTCGCCTACGATCCGCCGGACGGCCTCTCCCCTGCGGCCGTGCGATACGTCGCCACGGGAACCACGGACGGGCGATCGTTTGCCGCCGTGCTCGCGCAACTCGCGGTGCGCGGATGCATTCGCGTGGAACCTGTTAACGGGAAATATAAGATATCGCGTCTGATGAACGATGCTGCCACGCAAGGATCGCTCGCGCCCGAAGAGAAGCGCGTTCTTCGGATTCTCTTCAGCGATGGCCAGGAAATCGAACTCAGTCCCGCGATGGATCAGCGCAACACAGGCCAAAATTCGATGTACGTCGCCGCGATTCACAATGAGCTGAATAAACAGCCATCCGGGAAATACTTGAATCGCCACAGCGGGATCATCGCGGTCGCAATCCTGTCGACATTCGCTTTGTCCTTCATTCTGGCGGCCGTTACGAGCCGGCCCGATACGTTCGATTCGCTATTTTTCACGCTATGGATCCTTTTCGCCGGCCTCCTCATAGGAATGCTCTTTGAGCTTTCATTCATGCCCATGTGCAGGGCGGCAGTGCGTGGCGGCAAGGGATCTACAAAAATCCTTTCAGGAGTGGCGCCGCTCTTGATTTTTGGCACGGTGATTGTGTTTCTTCTCACAAAGCTGGCGGACACTGCATCACTTGCCTTCGCGCTGATGCTGCCGGCGATGATGCTCGTAAATCTCGGCTGGGCACCTTGTCTAAAGCGCAAATCCGCGCTCGGACACAAAGTCTCTGATCAGATTGCGGGCTTTCGCAAATACCTTCAGGAGGTGGAGCAGGATCGCCTGGACCGCTTGAACCATGCTCAAGAGGCGTCCGCGAATCTGGATAGGCTGCTTCCCTATGCGATCGCCCTCGAAGTCAAAGAGGATTGGGGCGATTCTCTGGCGCAAATGTTCGCCGCGTCCACGGTGATGGTCGAAGGCTGACGGCCCGGTTCCCACCGTGCGGGCGTGCGACTAAGTCACTTCAGCAGCCCTAAATCCTTAACCTTTGCCATCAGATCCTGGTGATCCAGTTGAAATACAATCTGAAACGAATCGGCCGTCATTAAAAGGATATACGTCGCCGAATTGTCGCTCTCGACGAACACCCCGGGGCTGCGCTCGAAGCGCATGTTCCAACCCACTTTTGCCAAAGCATAGTTTGGATCGAGCGGCGAAACCTCAAGCGACGCAACCTTCGACGAGACCAATCCTACTGTCTTAAAAAAGTCCTTGCGCTTCGGAAGGACCTTTAAAAAATCGTCTTTCTTCACAGCCTGCACGCCGTGGGGCTTGCCAAACATGAAAACTTCGGCGTACAACGCAGAAATCTTCTGCACGTCGAATTCGCGATTCGCAGTCTCATATTCCGCGAAAAATTGGGTAAGTTGAGTTAGTTCGCTCATGCTTAGCTCGGATTGCGGGAAGTTCGAAATCGACGGCAAAGTTACCTCGCCTCCTCTATCTCCTTTGCGCCCCCAGCTCCTTTGTCTTCAAATGGCCAGAAGGCCATGTACCATGCCCATAAAAAGAAAACAGGAATCCCCGCCGCCAGGCTGATCGCGCCCCAAAACATGTTCGAATGCGTGACGGCCCGGCCGAACATCGCAAACGTCGTCTGGCCCGATGTCGCGAACACGTAAATCCATCCAGCGATCGCGAGCAGCGCGGGAACCGGATACAGCCACATTCGAAACGGACGCCGCTCTCGCGGAAAACGCTTATGCATCAAAAATACGCCGAATGCCTGCGCAATAAACTGCACCAAGATACGGGACGTCAGCAGAATCGTGATCTCTGCCGCCAATGGAATGAAGCTGACGGCAACCGTTACCAGCCCGACAACCAGCAGCGAAAGGTCGGGAAATTTCCCCTTCGGGTGAACGTGCCGAAAAATCTGAAAAAAGCAGCCGTCACCCGCAGCGGCATATGGGATGCGCGAATACCCGAGCATCAGAGCAAACGTTGAAGCGAAACTCGTCCACAAAATCAGCCCCGTAATCACCGAAGCCGCGCGAACACCCCAGACTTTCTCAATTAGCGCCGACGCGACGTAAGGACTATGCTGTGCTTCCGAAATGCCGAGCGTGCCGGTCACGGCAAGGTGAATCAGAAAATAGAGCCCGGCGATCACGATCACAGACAGAATGATCGACATGGGAATTGTCCGCTGCGGATTTTTTACTTCTTCGCCCACGTAGCAAACCACGTAGTAGCCGAGAAAATCGTAGATCACAAACGACATCGCTGCGCCCAAAGCGACCATCCCGCCGCGATTCAGATGAAACGGCTCTCCCGAATGAAACGCGAGCTGCCGATTGAAGTGCAGCGCGCCCGCGAGAATTACCGTGAATACGGTGATGATCATTCCCACCCAAAGCACCACCGTGATTTTTCCCACGGCCTGAATTCGCCGGTAGCAAAGCACGAGCGCGGCAAAGGCGACGCCGGCGGCAATCAAACCATGCGTCACGGTCCCCATATGGGGCATGAAATACTTAAAGTATTCCGCGAACCCGATGCTGCCCGACGCGACCTCCAGCGGCCCGCTCAAAATGAACTGCCAGATGAAAAGAAACGCCAAAAGGCGTCCCCAGCGCCGCGGCCCAAAAGTTTCGCGCAAGAAAAGATAACTTCCACCCGAGCCCGGCAATGCCGCGCCGAGTTCGCACCAGATCATCCCATCGCAAATCGCCAGTAGCGCGCCTACGAGCCAACCAAGCAGCGCCTGCGGTCCCGGCAGCGCCGCCAGAATAAAAGGAATCGTGAGAAACACGCCGATTCCCACCATGTTGGACATGTTGAAAGCCGAAGCCTGCAGCAGCGAAAGGCTCTTCGTCAGCGCTGGCTGCACCTGCTCGGACACCCGCGTCGGCGTGTATTCGGTGTCGCTCATTGCGCCGCCATGATACCCGCTCTTCGCTGCGAGTCATTCAACATTTTGAAAACGCCTGTTTTGCGGTGCAAAACCTAACTGCTCCAGACCCGCGAAAGGTCAACCTGTCCGCAAGTACCATTGACTTCGCTTTTGATTCGCCCGTATAGTAGAGGCGAATACGGAGCAAATTCCGGGGGTTGCGAATGGCGTTGACGAAACGGCAAAAAGAGGTCCTGAATTACCTGGTTGGCTTCATTAATAAGAACGGCTATTCGCCGAGCTTCGAGGAAATTGCGCACGCGCTGAAGCTCACCTCGCTCGCGACGGTGCACAAGCATCTTTCTACGCTGGAGAAAAAGGGCTTTATCCGCCGCGGCTACAACCAGAGCCGCTCGATCGAAGTCACGCAATTGCCCAAGCCAGTGCGCGAAGAAATCCTCGATCGCCACGTCATCGAATTGCCGCTCGCTGGCCGCATCGCCGCGGGACGTCCGCTCGAAGCCATCGAGGAGAACGAAACCATTTCCCTCTCCGATTTTACGCGCGGCCCCAATACCTTCGTCCTTCAGGTGAAGGGCGAATCGATGCGCGACGATCACATTCTCGATGGCGATTTCATCGTCGTCGAGCAGACGCAAGTCGCCAATACCGGCGAAATCGTAGTAGCCCTCATAGGTGAAGATGACGCCACCGTGAAGCGCTTCTACCGCGAATCCGGAGGGAAGATCCGCCTCCAGCCCGCTAATTCCGCCATGGCACCCATTGTCGTTCCCGCAAACGACGTAAAGATCCAAGGCCGCGTCGTCGGCGTCCTTCGCAAATATTGAGTCTCGATTATCGCTACGCTGGTCTGCTGTAGAAAAAATCGGAGTGGTGCCGGCGGAGAGAATCGAACTCTCGGCCTAGGGATTATGAGTTCGCCAAAGCCTACTGATTTCACTGAAGATAAACAGCTTACCTCGGCAGAGTGCGGAAAAGTACGGCAAAATCCGCAACCCCCGCGCAACGCAGAAAAGAGCGGAAAGGAGTAGGAGAATTGGGCGATGGCAAGCATCGTGAAGC
>JBOGMU010000304.1:0-5813 GCA_050746865.1 Candidatus Acidiferrales bacterium | reverse complement strand
GAGTGGCACAGGGTCGATCAAGTGGACTTCATAGCCCTATCTTGCGAGTGGGAATGCATAAGCTCCGGCTGCGCCGCCTAGATCAAGGATTACCGCAGGAGGCGGCGGCAGATGCCGCGCCAAAATTGTTTGGATGCGCAGCCGCTCAAGTTCACCCCAGTCGTTCGATAAGCGCTCCGACTCCTCGCCTAACTGATAGTGGGCCTCGATTTCTTCTGGGATTAGGTCCATCGTGCCTCCATCTGGGGAGCATTATCTCGAGATATGGGAGGCTACCTCCAGGTTCATTTGAAAACAATCCGCCCTACGCAGTGGGCACATGACGAATTGCAAGCATCACTTGATTAGTGGACAATGTCGGAACCCGGAGGTGGGCCATGCGCCGAATCGTCCTTAGCAAGTCCTTTTTAGGTTTTCTCGCGCTGTGCGGGTTGTGTGTTCTCGTCCTCGGATCGCGACTTATTGCCGCGGATGTGGACGGCATCAAGGTGCCGAAGCTGGAGCTGCACGATACGCATTTGGACAACGGTCTGCGCGTGATTCTAGTGCCGGATCACAGCGCGCCAGTGTACGCGATCAATGTGACGTACAACGTGGGGAGCCGGAATGAGCCGCCCGGCCACACCGGCTATGCGCATCTTTTCGAACATATGATGTTTCAAGGTTCGGAGAACGTAGGGAAGGGCGAGCACTTCATCCTGATCTTTAATAATGGCGGCGGGATGAATGGGACGACGAATGAGGACCGTACAAATTACTTCGAGGAGTTGCCGAAGAACCAGCTTGACCTTGGGCTGTATCTCGAAGCCGATCGGATGCGTTCGTTGGCGGTAACGCAGCCGAATCTCGACAATCAACGCGCCGTAGTCCAGGAGGAGCGACGGCAAAGCGTTGACAACCAGCCGTACGGGCACGCGGACCTCGATATCGATAATTTGTCGTTCGACAATTTCGCATATAAACATTCCACGATCGGTTCGATGGCCGATTTGGATCACGCTTCGTTGCAGGACGTGCAGAGCTTCTTCAAGACATATTATGCGCCGGACAACGCCGTGCTCGTGCTCGTGGGCGATTTCGATCCGGAAGAGGCGCTTGCGAAGGTGAAGAAGTATTTTGACGCGATTCTGTCACAGCCTGCGCCGACGAAAGTGGACCTTTCGGAGGAAGAACATTACGGGGAGCGGCGCGAGACGATTTACGATCCGCTGGCGCGCGAGCCGCAAATCATCGAGGCGTATCACATTCCGGCGGGAAACACGCCGGAGAATTATGCGGCGCAGGCGCTCGCGGGAATTTTGAGCGGAGGACAGAGCTCACGCTTTTATCAGCATCTCGTGAAGGAAAAGCAACTCGCGGTGGACGTGGAAGCCGAGCCGGATGCACGGATTGGGCCGAGTTTGTTCTACATTGTGGCGACGCCGCGATCGGGCGTATCGATGGCGGATTTGGAGAAGGGAATTGACGGTGAAACTGCGGCGGTGATTAAGGATGGCGTAACGGCGGACGAACTTGCCAAGGCCAAGACACAGCAATTGCGGCGATTCATCGATCAGAGGAGGTCCACGCTGAATACGGCCAACCTGATCGGGCAGTATGCGGTGTATTACGACGATCCGAATTTAATCAATACGGTTGCGGATAAAGAGGCTGCGGTGACGCTCGATGACGTTCATGCAATTGCGACGAAATATTTCGTGCGCGACGAGCGCGCCGTGGTGATCACGATACCTGCACCGAAAGATTCGGCGGAGGGCAAGGCGGCGGGAGGTGCGCAATGATTCGGACAAAATCGATGCTCGCTCGAATCGCACGAAACTTGCGGTTTGCGAAAGGGCGCAGCAAGCAGCGCCCCTACTGGCGTGTTACAGGGTTGGCGCTGCTACTGATTTCTTGTGCTTCGATTGTTGGCGCACAGGGGAATAAGGGTACGGAAGTCAGCAAAGTGGTCCGTCTGAATCGTGCGCCGGTGAACAAGGAAGTGTTGCACGTACAGTTGCCCCGTCCGGTGGTCGAGAAATTGCCAAACGGGATGACGCTTGTGCTGCTGGAGGATCACAAGCTACCCACAGTGGCGTTCACGATGATGATCCGGCCCGGCCAGCTTGCCGACCCGGATGACTTGCCTGGGCTTGCGTCGTTTACCGCGGGGATGCTGCGCGAAGGGACGACAACGCGAACGAGCGCGCAGATCGCGACGGAAATCGATTCGCTCGGAGCTTCGCTTAATGCGAATGCCGGATTTGGCTCGGGGTATTTGTCAGTAAACGCTTCGGGACTTGCGCCGGATGCTGGCAAGATTCTGAATCTGATGAGCGATGTGGTGCTGCATCCGACCTTCCCGGATAGCGAGCTTGCGCAATTCAAGCAGCGAGAGCAGAGCGGACTGGAACAGCGACTGGCGAGTCCCGCGTTCCTCGCAAGTCGAGCGCTGCGAAGGGCATTATATGTCGAGCCGCCGCTCTCGGTCGATTCGCCGACGAAGGACTCGATCGCAAAGGTGACGAGCGCGGACCTGAAGAAATTTCACGATCAGCATTTCACGCCGGGGAACACGATATTCGGAGCGACCGGCGATTTCAAGGCGGCGGATATGCGCGCGCTTGTGGAAAAGCATTTTGGTTCATGGATCGGGGCGGCGGAGGCGCCGATCGAGTTGCCGGAATCGCGCGTTTCGGAGCCCTCGAAAATCACGTTGGTCGATCGTCCCGCATCGGTGCAGACGTACATCCTGGCGGGGGCGCGCACGATTCGGCGGACGGATCCGGACTATTATTCGCTCGTAGTGATGAATCAGGTGCTCGGCGGCGGACCGCAGGCGCGGCTTTTCCTCGATCTGCGCGAGGAGCACAGCTACACGTATGGGGCGTATACGGCTTCCAGTACAAATATTTACCCGGGCGACTGGACCGGCTATGCGGCGGTGCGAACGCCAGTGACCGACGGGTCCATGACGCAGTTCGTCTATGAATATAAGAAGATCGCAAGCGAGGCGGTGCCGACGGGCGAACTAGAAGATGTGCGCCGTTCGATCATCGCCAGCTTTGCGCTTTCGCTCGAGCAGCCCTCGCAGATGCTGGGCAGCTGGATGACGGTACAGTATTACGGGCTGCCGGTCGACTATTGGGACAAATATCCAGACCGGATTTCCGGCATCGATGCAGCTGCGGTGCAAACGGCGGCGAAGAAGTATGTTGATTTAACGCATATGCAGTGGGTAGCGGTTGGCGACCGCAAGGAGATCGAGCCTATTCTGAAAAAATATGGGCCGGTCAGCGTGGTTGATGCCGAGGGGAATCCCGAGCCTTAGAGATTTTTTGCTTGTCGGATTCGGTTGGGGCGCTTGAATCGAGTAAAATCTTCTTTGATTTGAGACTGCAAACAAGATGCGCCTCTCTCGAGGATGCGGCGGGAATGCGTAGGGACCTGCACAAGGCCCGAATTTGCCCGACGCGTGCCGCAGTTACATGTGTTCTCGTCCTTGCGATTTGTGTGTGCCTTTGCAATTGCGCTGTACCAATTGCACCGGGATATAAGATCACGAAGGAATCGCGAGGAATCCGGTTCGTGCCGGACTCACCGCCTGCGATTCGGACTCGGCTGACCTACACGCTTGTAAATTCAGGAACCACGGAACTCAATTTTCTGGACCTGACGCTTCCTGCGATGTCCAGCTATGGACTCGCAGATGTTCGCGCGACGGTGGATGGGCAGGCGGTGCAACTGGACGACCTTCCCGCTGAATTGCAATTCGATTCACCGAGTGTGCGACGGCTGAATTTCGATGTGCCCTGGAAACGAGGCGCGAAGCACGAGCTTGCGATTGAGTATGTGTTTCGGTCGCCCGGCCAACCTGGCACGCGAATTACCCTGAGCGACAGCGGCTTTCACATTGGGTCGCGGGGCGGCTTTGCGGCGCTCCAACCTCCGAAGCACTTTCTGGCTCCGTATCCGAAGCGGCCTTCGAAGATGTATTACACCGTTGACGTGCCCACGGATTTTCGCGTACTTGCCCGAGGAACGCCCGCCGGCCGTAAACTGAATGGCAAAGAGGCGGAGTGCCGCTATCGATTGGCGTCGAACGACCTGACTGTGTTTGTTGTGGCCGGCCGTTACGTGGAGTCTGCGCCACTTGGCCGGAGTGGGCCGGTATTTTGGACGTTTGCGCCTGTTTCGATACAGCAGGACACGGCAGAGCAGATCAAGGAGGCGTGGGATACGCTTGAGAAGGATTTTGGAACACTCGATAAGAATATTCGCGTTCCGCATATCGTCGAGGCTTCGGATTTACCGGCACACGTGATCGGAGAGCAGGGGCCTATTTCGTTTCCGGGCGGCGCTCTGGTCAGTGCTGCGGGATTTGAGGAAGCGTCGCAACAGAGTTCGCAGGGCGAGGCGTTTGTCGATGCCGTGTCGCACGCGCTGGCGCATAATTGGTTCGGTGACGAGATTTATCCGGCTGCGAATACGTCACTTGTATTGACGGAGGGGCTGCCGGAATATGCGACCATTATGATCGACGAAGCGCGCGGCGGAGAGGCTGCGCGGCGCAAGCGTATTCAGCAATACTTGTCCGAATATGATGTGGCGTTGAAAAAGGGTGACGAGAACACGTTGGCGGTGGCAAGCGTGACCGATCCGGAACCAGAACGGCGAATTGCGTTGGCGAAGGCGCCCTTGTTTTTTGCGGCGCTTGAGGACGAATGCGGTGCGAATGCAATGCAGGGCGCGCTGAAGGAAGTCGTAACGCTCTTGCGCGGCGAGCAGGCGGGTTATCCCGCAATTCGCGCGGCGCTCGAGCAGGAGAGCGGGAAGAATCTGGCGGCGACCTTCCGGTTGTGGCTGAACGAGAAGGGAATCCCGCAGGATTTTCGAGCTCGATATGAAGAGAATTAGCGAGTTCGGCCGCAGCGTGAATTGCTAGATTAGCGCCCAGATTCGGGTGCAGCAGGAAAGATGGAAGGAATTGCCGTCGAGCCATTTTGGCACTTCATTATATAGGGGGTTGAATGAAGGAGATTATTGCAACAGACAAAGGGCCTAAGGCGATTGGCGCGTATTCGCAGGCGGTGCGTGCGAACGGATTTGTCTTTGTTTCGGGGCAAATTCCGCTTGACCCAGCGACGGGCGAGCTTTTGGTGGGCGATATCGGACAGCAGACGACACGTGTGCTGGAAAATTTAAGGGCGATTTTGGAAGCGGCGGGATCATCATTGGATCGGGCCGTGAAGGTTTCCGTTTTTCTGCGAGACATGAGCGAGTTTGGCGGAATGAACGCGGTTTATGCCAAGTATTTTCCGAACGATCCACCGGCGCGAGCGACGGTGCAGGTGGGGCGGCTGCCAAGGGATGTTGGAGTGGAAATAGACGTGATCGCGCTGGCATAAGAGAAGCGGACGAGGGTTTTGGACTGTCGGAGCCGACGGTAATGAATGACGATCTGCGATTTCCGATTGGGCAGCCGGAGCGGCATCAATATTTGAGGCCGGAGCAGCGCCTGCCGCTCATTGAGAATGTGGCGCAACTGCCGGGGCGGCTTGGAGTAGCAATAGGAGGCCTCACAGCAGGCCACCTGGATACGCCGTACCGGCCAGGTGGATGGACCGTGAGGCAGGTGGTACATCATTTTGCGGACAGCCACATGAACGCGTTCGTGCGATTTAAGTTGGCGCTGACTGAGGATGCGCCGACGGTGAAAACGTATCAAGAGGCTCGGTGGGCTGAAACGGTGGATGCAAGGATGCCGCCCATCGAGCTTTCCTTAACGCTTTTAGAGAGCCTTCATGCGCGATGGGTGCTGTTGATGCGTTCGC
>JBOGMU010000303.1:0-11787 GCA_050746865.1 Candidatus Acidiferrales bacterium | reverse complement strand
GCCTTGCAGCGAGCACGGCCTTTGCATTTATATCTGGCGCGCCGATCCCGGTGCTGTTGCGCCCGGAATTTCCGGCCGTGCCGGCTTGTCGCCGATCAGCTTCACCTTCGATAACAGTTCGGACATTTGCATGCCCGAAAGTGCCTCAAAGAGCGCAGGGATCTGCGCCGCGATCTTCGTTATGTCGCCGGTCAGCTTGTATGCCCCCGCTCCGTCGCCATTTCCGGTCGAAATGATCGTCACCTTGTCGACGTTCGCCAGCGGCGCGGCAATCGCCTTCACGATCTCAGGCATGGTTGTGAACAACTGATCGATCACGGCGGCCTGGTTATATTCCTGGTAAGCCGCAGCCTTCACATTCATGGCCTTAGCTTCTGCCTCGCCCTTTTTGAAGACGATTTCGGCCTCGGCTTCGCCCTGCGCTCGAATCGCGCACGCCGCTCCCTCCGCCTCGGCAATTCTCTTCGATTTCTCGGCGTTCGCGAGTGTTTCGATGCGTTGCCGCTCGATTTCAGCACTCTTTAAGACGGTGGCGATCAGTTCTTTTTCATGGCGAATAATCTCGGCGTCCTGCACCTTGATCTGATTCTCACGCTCCACTTGCTGGACGCGAACCGCTTCCGCCACGACCTGCTGCTGCATTTTGTTCGTTTCGAGTTCGTAGGCTTTGTCGGCCTGCGCCTGCGCTCTTTTCGTGTCTTCTTGAAATGCTGCCTTCTTTACTTCGAGATCGCGCGTGGCTTCCGCTTGCTTTGCGAGCGATGACGTCTCCGCGAAAACCCTTTCCTGATCGGCCTGCGCCTCGGCGATAGCCGATTCGCGCTTCGCCTCGGCCCTCTTGATCGCTGTGTCGCGTTCCGCTTCGACGGTCGCTACATCCGCGTCACGGCGGATTCGCGCCACGTCCGGACGGCCCATGTTCGTGATGTACTCGTTCTTGTCACGCACTTCTTTAATCGTGAAGGAGATCACTTCCAGCCCCATCTTGTTCATGTCGTCCGCACACGTCCCACGCATGCGGTCGCCGACCATTTCCGGTTCTTTCACGATTTGCTCGACGGTTAATTGCCCGATGATGCCGCGCAAGTGACCCTCCATCACCAACCGGATCAGTCCTTCTCGCAACACCGGCGTTTTTGTCAGGAATTGCTCGGCAGCCGTGCGTATTGATTCCGGATCGGACTTCACCTTTATTTGTGCTACCGCTTCCACCGTCACGGCGACACCCTGTTTTGTGTAGAGGTCCTGTTGGGGAGCAACATCAAATGACATTAGCTCGAGCGAAAGTTCCCTGAAGTTCTCCACCATCGGGAAAATGATCGTTCCTCCGCCCTTGACGATGCGCGTTCCGCGGAACCCATACACAATCAATGCCTCATGGGGTCCTGCCTTGCGAAACATTGAGGCGAACATCGCCATCAGGAAAACCAACACCAGCACCATCAAACCCGCAATCACCCAAACATCCATTCCAATCTGAGGCACGTTCGTTCTCCTTCCTTTACTCCGGCTGTTGCGAACTCTTCTCCACCGTTTGCAATTTTGCCCACTCTTCCCATGGCGCGACGTACGCAATCCCCTTGTCCACGCGCGCGATTACCACTTCTCTTCCTTTTTCCAGAGCTTTCCCGTTGTCCCGCCGCGCGCCAGCGCACCGCCTCATACCCGCCTGCGAAAAAACGATTTCTCCCGTGCCGCCTTCGCGAATCGGGCTGTTCACCCGCCCAATGGTTCCCACGAGCTCGTAATCGGATTCATGCAGAACGGTCTCGTGCGGCAAAAGCGTCTTCACCAGAAACCACCAAACGATCCCTTCGCCAACGCAGCCCGAGAGAACGGCAATCGTCAGCACCAGCAGAAACCAGCCCCGGTAATACTGCGTGAGTAGAAATCCCGTCCCGCCAAACCATGCCAGGAACGCAAAAATTGCCGGCGGCGTAAACCACGACATTGCCTTGCTCGCTGCGCTTTTCGCACCATGCACTCCGTGGCCGGCATCAGCGCCATGGACACCGTGAGCGTGTGTCGCGTGGCCCAGGTGCCATTTCGTCGGCAGATGCAAATGCAACGCGCCAAAGGCGAACGACAGAAAACTTAGCGCAAAACCCACTACGAAGCAGACCAGGTAAAAACCAGCCCAAGTCATCGCCACCTCCCGCAACATCATGTCCGCACCAATTGCCGCGGACCACTCTTTAGCGTGTCGTACAAATGGTCGATTAGTCCCGGCACCTTCACCACTTCGCCCAGCAGCAACAGCGCTTTCCGTGTGTCCGGAAACTCCGCAATCGACCGCAACGCCTCTGCGAACCGTGAATCGTCATGGAATGTCTCGGCCGCCGCATAGAGCCAGGAGTCGACGTTCGAATCCTTAACGCGAAGATCGGAGCGCAGTTCCGGGTGATAGCCTTCAGCGTCATCCACCAGAAAACCCGGGTGCACTTTGAAAAACCGCGCTAGCAATTCGCGAGTTCCGTGGGTCATGTGCGGCCGCGCGCCGCTCTCAATCTGCGAGAGATAAGACTGGCTAATCGTTCGCCGCAACTCGCGCTTCATCTGCCCAATCACTTCGCCCTGAGTAAGGGGGCGGCCAAGCCCGCGCAACGTTCCCTCTACCGCTCGGAGGTGTCGGATTTTCTCGCCCAGTGTCATATCGCAATCTGTGATGTAGATATTGCAGATTGCAATATAGGAAGTCAAGACAAAATATACGTCTATAGAATCACGCACTTAGAATGGTCTTGCGCTATTGCTTCGCCTTGGCAGGAATCGAAAATCCGTTCCGGCGAGTCATCCAGCTGAGCTCTATCACAATGTTTCGGGCATTTCAGTGGCGCAAAGCACGGCTACGCAGCGGCGGAAGGCGTTGAGGGCATCTGCTTCCAACTCGAGATTTTGTAGGGATTGTTCACACCTGCCTGCCTCACGCTCCCGCTCGATTTTGCGGCATCCCACCGCAGCTCCAGTATCTCTCCGCTCGGCGTAGCCATTGAAAAGGGCAGCGAACCATCGCCAAAAATCATCACAGTCAACTCGCGGGCACCGGAATCCGCTGTCGAAGCGGACACACCGGCAAGCGGCAGCACCGATCCCGCCTTTACGTAAACGGGAATTTTGTCCGTGCTGGATGGCACGCTGAACGTTCCGCCTTGCACCGGCGCTCCAGTCCAGAAATCGTGCCATGTGCCAGGCGGAAGCGTCACTCTCCTTGAAGCCTCCCCCGCAAAGAGCGGCGCAACAAGCATGCGATCGCCGATCATATATTCGTCGTCAACCTGGGCAAGCGACGCATCGCCCGGCCAATCCATCACCAGCGCGCGGAACGGAGGCGTCCCGTCAATCGCGTATTTCGCAAACGCTGCGCGCAAGTACGGCACAATCTGCATCCGCCACCCGATAATTTCGCGGCAGCGCGCCTCAAGCGCCTGCCAATCGTCCGCGAGTTGGTTCGTATTGTTCTTTGCGCGATCGATCTGCTTCCACGGCGGGTTCACGATGTACCAGGCGTTAATCATCGCCAGTGGCGAGAACACTACGCTTTGCAGCCGGCGGATCAGATCCTCTTCGCTCGCGGCGTCCCGCACTTCCGGACACCAAAGCAATCCCGAAAAGCCCGAATTCACCACGCCTCGAATAAACTGCCGGTGATCGTACAGATCGCTATACAGCACAAACGGATACGGTGCCGCCAGCGCGCCGCTCGAACGCACCAGGCCATACGTCTCAATTCCGCGCTGCTTATATTGATCGAGAATCGCTCGCTGATAACGCAGCCCAAAAACACTGTGCATCTGTTCACCGTCGACGCCCGAAGGAAACCGGCTGAACTCCGGGAACGACCATCCGCCCGTGAAATCCGAATTGTCGCACTCATCCAACTTGAAACCGGAGACTCCCAAATCGATCAAATTCTTCCCGTGATAATCGCCGAAAATCCGTCGTGCGTCTTCGCCCGCAAAGTCCGGCACAAGCCCGCCCCAAACGGCCATATCGCCCGAATGCGTCGTAAGCGGTGCAAAAAGCGGCGAGTCGGGATGCGTGAACGAATGCTCCCAAAGATTCAGTTTGAAATTGTCCGCCCTCAACTGCTTCACGAAACCGGCCGGATCGGGAAATTTCTTGCTGTCCCACACGAACGTGCACGAATACGCGTGCGTCTGCCATCCCGGCTCCAGCCCAAATACATCGCACGGAATTTGCGAATCGCGAAACTCCTTTGCGAGCGCCAGCGCATCCGCCTGCGAAAAATCCTTATCCGCGCGATACCAAAAGCCGAGTCCCCATTCCGGCGGCAACACCCCTCCACCAGAAAACAAAACGTACCGGCGCACGGCCGTAAGCATGTCCGGCCCCGCAAACAAATACACATCCACACCCTTCGCTCGTGGAATCTCCACGATCATTTCGCCCGGCTGATCCGCCGCGGAACCGCTCGCCGGTGCCGGCGGCGCTTGATGAGCATCTCCCGAATAAAACGCCGCATAGCGCGCCGTGTCCACAAGCACGCCATAGCCGGCCGTCGTCACATAAAACGGCACCGGCGCGTGCGTGTCGCCGGAATCCACACGTGGATCGGCATTCACGCGCGTCGTTTTCTTTTTTCCTCGCTGCGCAAAGGAAAGCAACTGCAATCCAAATCCGTAAATGCCCTCATGCGCCGCGAGCGGCAGACGCAGCATGGTCCCCCGCGCCGTCATTTCGCCGCGAATCTCACCCAATGGTGCGTTCGAAACGGCAGGCATCGCACGCAGCTCATCCAGCCTCGGATCCACCAGTCGCGACTTCACCGGCGTGTACGCCTCGGGCGTGCCGATCGTCGCACGCCAGATTCCCGGGCCTGCGCTCTGCAATTGCACTACGGAAGAGGGCATGATGCTCTGGGCAGCGCCACGCATGATCGGTCCGAGCGCCGACCCGATCACCGAAGCCACCACCCCTTTGCCAAGCTCCCGCCGATTGATCCTTCCCATGCGCACCAGCCTTTCGCTAGCTCTATACAAGAGAACATGCGAACGAATCAATCATTTGTCACCGCGCAGCTGCGCGCATGGCTTTCGCACGTTGCCGCACTCCGATTTTTCTTGCGCTTCACTTCTTCTGGAAATACGCTCAAGCCGTTGCAACGCTAGGAGTCTGCATCATGCCGGATCTCAATCGACGTGCATTTGTAAAAGGTGTCGCAGGCAGCCTCGCCGCGCCTGCGATTGCTTTTGCCGCATCGCAGCCGCCGAATCCCGCTGCGCCAAGCTCCCGTACGCGCGCGCCCAACGTCATCGTCATGATTTGCGACGACCTCGGTTTTGGCGATCTCGGCTGTTACGGCTCTCACATCGACACTCCGAACTTGAATCGCATGGCTGCCGAAGGTGTCCGCTTTCTTCGCTTCAACACGGCGCATCCGGTCTGCTCGGTGTCGCGCGCAGCATGGCTCACCGGACGCTACGCCGTGCGCAGCCATGTTCAAGACGCCTACATGCCCGGCGTCTCCGCCGGAATGGATCTCAGCGAAAAAACGCTCGCCGATGTCCTTAAGCCGCGCAGATATAAATCCATGTGCATCGGCAAATGGCATCTCGGCGAACAGGCGCAATATCTCCCCACCAATCGCGGCTTCGACTCGTTCTTCGGTGTGCCGTATAGCGATGATATGAATCCGCTGCCGTTAATTCGTGACCTGAAGACAATCGAGCCTGACACGGATCGCACGCTCCTCACTCCTCGCTACACAGAGGAAGCGATCAAATTCATCCGCTCATCCTCAGGCAATCCCTTTTTCCTGTGGCTCGCATACTCTTATCCGCACGACCCGGCGCAAGCCTCGCCAAAATTCGCCGGTAAGTCGAATCACGGCTCCTACGGCGATGCCGTCCAGGAAATCGATTGGAGCGCGGGCGAAGTCCTCGCTGCCCTGAAACACAATCGTCTGGAACAAGACACACTCGTCATTTTCACCAGCGATCACGGCCCTTGGTATCAGGGCAGTCCCGGCCTCCTCCGCGGACGAAAGCACACCACCTACGAGGGCGGCACGCGGATTCCTTTCATCGCCCGCTGGACAGACACAATTCCACCCGGAAAGATTGTCGATGCCTGGGGTTCGAATCTCGACCTTGTGCCGACAATTGCTTCAATTTGCGGCACGCAACTCTCGTCAAATCCCGTCGACGGCATCGACATCACAAATCTGCTCGCAGGGCGCGGCGATCCGCCACAGCGCGGCACGATTCTCTACTTCCTCGATGGAGCGCTCGAGTGTGCGCGAAAAGGGAGCTGGAAACTGCGCGTTGGGCTGCATCCGGCCGAGACAGATGGTTACGAAGGAGGCCAGAACAAAGCGCCGCAGCCATATTTTTTCGCGAATCCCGAACTCTATAATCTCGATACGGATCCGACCGAAAGCTATGACGTCGCTCCCTCTCATCCGCAAATTGTGAAGGAAATTCTCGCGGACATCGACGCTCTGATCCCCACGTTCCCAGAAGAAGTCGTAAAAACCTACGCGGCGCAACGAGCCAATCTCGATAGCCCTCGAACGCCGCCCGGTGCGGCGCCTCGCCCCGCGGATTTCACGCCGGACCCGCGCATCTACAATCCGCCGCGCACCTAAGATTTGAAAATGCTGCCGAAGTGCCCTGGTGCCGTAACCGTGATAAAACGGCTGTACGCGCGCATGCTTGCTGCGCCCTCGATGTGCCGCCGACCACTTGCCTCACGAGTGTCGGCATCGCGAGCGTACTCTTAGAGCATTGCCTTCTGATCCGATCGGTTGTATCTTCCAGCGTGCGTTATAAGGAGAGAGCATCGATGAATCGCGCCGGAAGATGGTCCGTAGGGATAATGTTTGTCGCGCTAACGATTTTTGCAGCCCGCACGCAGGCTGTTCCGCAGTCGAATACGGACGTGTCTGGCACATGGACATTGGAAGTCTCGCCTGCTCCGCCGGCAGTCGTGCCCGGAGCGACCGCCCAAACCGCTACGCCGCCCGAAGGGAGGGGCGGCCGCGGTCCCGCCACGCCGCCGACGCTTACTCTCAAGCAGGAGGGCAATACGATCACCGGAACGCTCATAGGGGGCCGCGGCCGTGGCCCAGGTCTCGAGATCACTGGCACGATCTCTGAAAACAGTGTCACTTGGACGCTTCCGCGCAGATTAGCTGATGGCATTGCGAGGCCCGAAGTTTACAAAGGCACCCTGAACGGCGACACAATTACAGGTTCCGTCGCCGAGCCGACCGTGGATCCAACGCAAGGATATTCCGTCGACTTCACTGCGAAGCGAGCTGCACAGCAGTAGAATCGTCAAAAGCGCTCGTCAGAAATGCCGCGACACTTTGCGTGAGGGAACGCGCCTGCGCTGTCACGGGCATCGCAAGGGCTTGCCGTCTCACCAGACGCTGCCCCGAAATCCGAAAAGTGTGAAAAAACTTGCTGGTTTGTTTCAGCGCATATTCGGGCAAGATCGAATAGCCGAAGCCCGCTTCGACTAGCCCTTTAATAGCTTCCGTGTCGGACGCCTCCATGATCACGCGCCCGCGCACGCCCAGTCCGTCAAGAAACCGGTCGATTAGGTTTCGCATGTTGCTGTGCTTCGGATAAAGCAACAAGGGAGCGCCTTCCAGTTCGCTCGCTGAAATCGTACCGATGTGGTGACCTCTTACGCGTGCTATCGAAGGACGCACCACGAGAAGCTCTTCATTGAACAGCGGCAGAATGCGTAGGCTCGTATCCGTCACCGGCAGGGAAATCAGGCCGAGATCGAACTGCTGTTCCTTCAGTCCGGCGATAATTTCTTCGGTCGGCAGTACGGTCACGTGCAGATCGATGTTGGGATATTTTTTTCGCAGCAGCTTCAGCGGCTTACGCAGTCGATAAATTAAAGTCGTCGCGCCCGTCGCTAGATGAAATGGTCGGGTGTCCGTGTCTGGGCTCTCGCCGAACTCCTCGCGAATCTGTTTCACGCCCAGAATAATCGCTCTCGCATGTTCCGCGAGCCGCTGTCCCGCTGGCGTGGGCGTGAGCTTCCGCCCTGACCGAGCGAAAAGCTCCACCTTCAGTTCGTTTGAGAGAGAGCGTAATTGTAGGCTCACCGCACCGGTCGAAAGATGCAGCGTTTCCGCGGCGCGGCTCATCGTCGGCGATTCAATTACAGAGAGAAATGACTCCAACTGTCGGATATCCACCGCGCACCCCTTGCGAGTCCGGTTCGTGCGACCAGCGGGACTCTTTAATTTTTCTAAACATATCATTTAAAGCTTTCAGATTGACAGCACAAAAAACTCGTTCTAATTTCCCGCCCACGAGAACGTCTCATTTTGCCTGGGAGGCCAAGCGTGCGGCCGGTTTCCTGGGCGACGGTGCCCTGGGTGCGGCGCCGGGAGGCGATCCTCTTTGTGCAAATGTTCTAGAGCGAAAGCCAAATTCAGCAACTTTGCATGCATTTCGGGGGTGGAGAGATGAAGAGAGTTCTTTGGTTGTTGATGCTTGTTTTTGCGATTTCCGCAGTCTCTTATGCACAAGTCGCGGGAACCGCGAATGTTCAAGGCACGATTCAGGACGCCACGGGAGCCGTTGTTCCAGGCGCCACGGTCACGATCACGAATGTCGCTACGGCCGTAACACAAACCACAAGGACGGATGCCAGCGGCGTCTACAGTTTTCCGAGCCTGAAGGTCGGAACTTATAACCTTAGCGTGGCGGCATCAGGCTTTCAAACGTACCAGCAGACCGGCATCGTCCTCGAGGTCGGCAGCAACATCGCTCTAGACGCCAAGCTGACCGTCGGTTCGGCCAGCCAGACCGTTCAGGTCGAAGCCCAGGGACTCGCCCTCCAAACAGAAGACACATCCTTTAAGCAGACGATCGATCAAACGGACGTCACGGAGATGCCTCTCAACGGGCGACGGATGACCGACCTCATCACGCTCTCGGGCGCTTCTACTAGCGCTCCTGGCGGCGATTTCACCGGCTCGAAATATTCTTATGCGGCCGTGTCCGTCTCGATTGCCGGCGGAATGGGCAATACGACCGAATGGAAGCTCGATGGCGGCACGAACAACGACTACATGGCCAACGCCAATCTTCCTTTCCCGTTCCCTGACGCGGTGAATGAATTCAGCGTCGAGTCCACCGCCCAGGGCGCGTCCACCGGCAATCATACCGGTGGACTCGTGAACGTCGTCACCCGCTCCGGCACCAATCAGTTTCACGGCACGGGTTTTGAGTTCATCCGAAATAGTCTGGCCGATGCTACCAATTTCTTTTCCGCGAGCAAGGACCAGCTCCATCAGAACCAATACGGTGGCACAATCGGCGGACCGATCGCCAAGAACAAGCTTTTCTTCTTTACCGGCTTTCAGCGCGAGACAATAACCGCAAGTCAGGCCAATAAAAGCGCATACGTACCAACGGCGGCGAATCTTGCCGGCGATTTCTCTATTACGGATCCCGCCGGTGCCGCGAACGTCTGCGATACGAAGGGGAAAGTGAAGGTAATAGACCCGATGACGGGTGCGGACCTATCGACGTTTGGAAACAAGTACGGCCAGCCTGGCGGACCGCCGGTTCCAACGTGGAGCGCAGCCGCCCTAAAATTGCAAGCATATCTGCCGAAAATCGTGCCACTTCCTGACGGATCGGAAGTCTGCGGTCATGTTTTCTATTCAATTCCCAATAATACTTTCGACAAGCAGTCGATCACGCGAATCGATTACAACCTCAATTCCAGGAACACGCTCTATGGACACTATTTTCTCGATGGGTATCAGAATCCGGCGCCATTTTCGCCAGACAATATCCTCGTCACTACGCAGAGTGGCAATATCGAGCGCGTGCAATCCATCACTCTCGGCGAGGATTTCGTCGTTAACCAGAACATAGTAAACTCCGCCCATTTAACGCTTCTCCGCCGGGTCGACAACCGCGGCTATAACACCGCCGATATCAATGCAGCCACCCTGGGTGTGACGGCCTACCAACTTCAGCCGCATGGTTTGCAAATGACCGTCTCAACCTCCGGCAAGAATCATGGATTCACAATTGGAGGCGGCACAAATTCAATCGCGCACTTCAACGACAATACGATTGCGTTGGGCGACAACGTGAACTGGACTCATGGCAAGCACCAGTTCATCTTCGGCGGCGAGTGGATTCACAATCAGTTGAACATTAACAACGTTTATGAAGGTAATGGTGTCTTCGGCTTCAATGGTGAGTTCAGTGGCAGTGGGCCGGCCGGAGGATCGACCGTTGCCGATGCGAATCTCGATTTTCTGTTGGGAGCGATGAGCAGTTTTCAACAGAGCAAAGCTCAGCAGAACGCTCTCCGCGGCAATATTCCAAACCTGTATTTCCAGGATACCTTCCATGCCTCCACGCGGCTCACTGTGGTCGCCGGCATTCGGTGGACGCCCGCCTACCTGCCCGTCGATTATTTCAACCGAGGCGTCGATTTCAGCATGGCGAGCTTTTTGAATGGCACCACCAGCTCCGTTTATCCCAATGCGCCTCCGGGAATTAGTTTCTACGGAGATCCCGGCGTCACGCGGCAGTTTACGAAGAATTCGCCTAATCTGTGGTCTCCAAACGTCGGAATCACGTTTGATCCCGTTGGTGACGGCAAGACCGTATTTCGTGCAGGCTTTGAGCTTGCCTGGGATCAGCCGAACTGGTTCACCTCCCAGCGCAACCAGCAGAACCCCCCGTATGCGACCGCAAGTTCGCCCGCTCCCGATTCCAGTGCCCCAATGCTGTGTTTTGACAATCCGTGGCTTACCGGCGGCACTGGTAGTGGTTGCGCCCAGACTGGCGGCAACACTGACCAGAATAGCTATCCTTCGCCTCAAGTCCCGACCAAGGCCACGGCCGTTTTTCCTGCCCACAGTCAATACATCATGACCGCTCCGAATTTCGAGCCAATGGATACGTCGATGTGGACCGCCAGCATTCAGCATTCGTTTGGCCGTGGATGGCAGGTGCAGGCTCAATACATCGGAAATCGCAGCAGCCACGACGCGATCGGCGACCCGATAGACCTTGCTATCTTTATCCCAGGCGTATGGGGAGCGGGTGGTACCGGTTGCCCAGGCTTCGTTACCACGGGGCCAGATGCAGTGAAGCCGGGTAAAGTCGGAACCAACTGTTCAACAACTGGCAACTACGTATCGCGCCATGCGCTAACGCTCGCGAATCCGATTACTGGCGCTCAATATCTGGGCGGTCAAGGAGGTTCTGTGATCATCAATGACAACGCTTGGTCGGACTATAACGGCCTCGTGCTCTCGTTGAATCATCGCCTCTCTTCTCAGTTTAGCCTGCTAGCGAACTACACTTGGTCGAAGTGTCTCGACGTGGTGGACGCGAGCGGGGACGTCAACGCTTTACCCGTACAAGATCCGAACAATCTTCGGGGAGATTATGGTCCGTGCGGACAGGACTATCGGAATGTCGAGAACGTTTCGCTCGTCGCTACAAGCAGCGTGAAGCGTTTCGATCACGTGTGGAATGCCGTTCTAAGTAACTGGCAGGTTGCACCTCTGATTCACGTGACCACCGGGTCGCCGGTCAACGTAACAGCCGGAACGGACATTTCCCTGATTGATATGAACCATGATCGCCCAGACCTCGTTCCGGGTGTTCCTGTCTATCTGCCTTCTCACGCATTCCATAATGTGTCGGATCAGGCGGATGAGGGATACCTGAACCCAGCCGCATTCCGAACCGTTGCAGCCGCCGCGGGGTGCACGGGCGTATCGGCAAATCCGACTTCAACTCCACCCGTACCGTATTGCCC
>JBOGMU010000302.1:0-4558 GCA_050746865.1 Candidatus Acidiferrales bacterium | reverse complement strand
GGACAAATCGGACGTGTAGAGCCCTCTTGCATCCAACGTGTTCACCACCACGTCAGAGTGAATCGCGTTGTCGATGATTTCGGCGAGTTCCGTGTCGTGCCCCGTGTAGAGGAAGCCGGGAGAGATGAGAACCACGTCGTGCTCGCCCGAAAGCACGGAAATGCGACGCACTACTTCGCGAATTCGGCGAAAGGAAGCTTCCGTTTCTTCGTCATCGGCAAAAACCAGATGCTCGGCCGTCCGGCTCGCCAGGTCCTGAGCTTGTGGGCGGAATCCCGGCTGTCCGTTGAATGCACACCGCAACGCGTCCTGCGTCGCGACGGCAAGCACCTCTCCTATACCCTGATTTGCGATGGCATCCGCTTCGTAGAAATCCATCGGAGGACAATCGCCCGCCGAATCCGGATCGCCTGCCGTGACTGCATGAGGTAGCACGGCCAACAACGCTTTGTGAAGCATGTCACGGTCGCTCGTAAAATCCTGCTGCGATTGTCCGGAGACGGTGAAAATTGCGGCGCGGTCGTCAGGTCGCAAAGAAGTCTGCACGAAATGATCCGCGGCATTGCGCGCGCGTTGTAAGTCCGCGATGGTCACGTGAACATCGTCAAAGAAGAGCGCGACGAATCGCTGCGCAGGTTGAATCGTGGTCACGCCCGGCTGAGCCGCCGAAGTTGCCGCGGTCGTGTTCACACTAGCTGTGCTGGCGGTTGGCGCCGACGGAGCGGCGCTTACCGGCGTGAAATTAATGATGTCTTGCTGCTTGCCGTCCTGGAAAAGTTTAAAATCCTCTTTTCCGAGGGTACTTATCGCGCGTCCTTGTGCGTCTCGAACCACCACGCGAACGGGAACGGCGATCGTTTCCGTCTTTATCGTGGGCGATTGTTGTGGCGATTCATCCGCGACGTCCGGCGGCGTAGTAGGAAAGGGCTGAATCGGACTGGACCGTCCACGCTGCGCCATCAAAGGCAGTGCGCTAACCAGCACGAGCACCGCCGCCTTTGTCACGCACTTCAGTCGAGATGAGTACACGGACATTTACAAGCGATAGACGGTAATCGGGAGATAAAGGTTTCCGATCAGGCTGGCGATTAAAAAATGCGCTGAAATCCAGCGCTCTCAACAAAAGTCCAGATTCTAATCGACAAAAAAGAGGGAATCTCCTAAACGGATTTTGGCGCGAATGGTGCGTCGGTTTTCTTGACCCTGCGGCATGGCTCGCATACACTAGGTAATTCGCTGCCTGCCGTGAAGCACGCTGACTAGCTGGCACATTGCGCGAAGCTCCACCAACAACCTGAATAGTAAAAAACAGGAGAAATTTCGTTGCCCAAGAGAACGTATCAACCACATAAGCGCCGCCGGCACAAGAAGCACGGTTTTCGTGCCCGCATGAAGACGAAAGGCGGGGTAAAAGTTCTTGCAGCACGCCGTAAAAAAGGACGGCACAGCCTCACACGCGTCTGACGGAGCCTCGCGCGGCCTTCCGCGCGATTGCCGTTTGTTGCGCCGCAGCGAATACGATGCGGTGTATCGCGATGGCAAACGCCGTTCGAGCCGCGAGTTTACCGTTTTTTTCCGCGCTAATGGTTTGGAACATAGCCGATTCGGCTGGAGCATCAAGAAGGCGCTAGGAGGCGCGGTGCGGCGAAACCGCATCCGGCGCAGGTTGCGCGAAATAGTTCGGTTACATCGCAAGGAGATATCACCGGGATGGGATGTTGTGATTCACCCGCGCAGCACGGCGGCCATGGCGGAATTTGCGCCGTTGACGGCGGAACTGTTGAAGCTATTGCCCCGCGCATAGAGGGCAAACTCCGGCGCTCGATCGGTGCTTGGACGCTGCTCCTGATCGTGCGCTTCTACGTGGTATTTCTCTCTCCAATTTTCGGCGGGGCATGCCGCTTTTATCCTTCCTGTTCTAACTACGCCTATGAAGCAGTATCGCGGCATGGCGCGCGTCGCGGTGGATGGCTTGCGGTCAAACGCCTGCTCCGGTGCCAGCCTTTTTGCCAGGGCGGCTTCGATCCGGTACCGGAAGTTCTTTACAAAGAGGACGCATTGCAGGAACCGAAGTCTCCTGAAGCCCCTGTGGATACCGTCGCAACTGAGAGAACGCACAAGCCGACGCAGCCTGTAGTTACCGAAACGTGGTCGGCGGCGGGCACGCTGAACGTGGAGCGCAGACTGTGAAGGAAATGTCGGACCAGACTCGCGCCGCGATTTTCTTCGTTATCGCCGTTGCAGTTTTTCTCGCCTGGTCGCATTTCTTCATGCCTGCAACACCCCCGCCGTCGCAGTCTGCTCAAAAAAATTCAACCGCACAAACGACGTCACCATCGACTGGGCAAACAAAATCCGTCGCGCCTGCCCCTGCCGCTCCTGCCGCTCCTGTACCGACGCCTGCACTGGAAGCAAAAGCTGAGACGGTAGTGGCGGTGCAGAGTTCGCTATATGACGTTGAATTCTCGAATCGCGGGGGCGTCGTACGAAGCTGGAAGCTAAAAAAGTACCTTAACGATCAAAAGCCTCCGCAGCCTCTCGATCTGGTAAATCCTGACGTATCCAAGCAAATCGGCTGGCCGCTCTCACTTTATTTGAACGATTCGAATCTCGAGAACGAAGCGAATTCAGCGCTGTATAAAATCACGCCGTCGCCGGACACGCTTCAAGCGCCCACACAAATTACCATGGAGTGGAGCAATGGCCACCTGAGCGTCACCAAGAAGCTCGATTTCGCTGACAGCTACGATGCACGGCTCGATGTTTCCGTGCTCTTAGATGGAAAGCCGATTCCATTCGCCGTCGCCTGGCGAGGGGAGTTCGGCGACAAGGACGTGTATCAGCCGGCATTGCTAAATGTTTTTTATAGCCAAAACGCAAAGATGAAGCCTCTATCTTATAAGGATCTTGGACTTCCTGCCAATCGAATCCAGCCATTTGAGCGCGGCGGCCCGATGGAGTATGCCGGTATCCAGGACCAGTTTTTTGCCGTCGCATTCATTCCACAGAACGACGGATTAGCGCTTTGGGATTGGACGCAATGGAACAACTACACCGCCGATAATCAGCAAAAGGCCGATCCAGAGCCGCAAATGGCCGCCGGTCCCATGACGGCCGGACGATTCAAAGCCACGCTATTCGTTGGGCCTAAGGATTTGCAGGTACTGGGGGCGCAGACGCCTTCCTTGGAAAGCCTTATTCAATTCGGCTGGACTGGCGTAATCGCCAAACCATTGCTTTTCTGCCTGGTCTGGATGCATCACTACATCCCCAATTATGGCTGGGTGATTGTCGTTTTCACGCTTTTGCTGAACATGGCGCTCTTCCCCGTCAAGATGTACTCGTTCAAATCTGCGCGAAAGATGCAAATCGTGGCGCCTGAGGTTAAGGCGATTCAGGATCGTTATAAGAAGTACTCGATGCGCGATCCGCGCAAACAGAAGATGAACGAGGAAGTGATGGCGGTCTACTCGCGCGAGAAAATCAATCCGGCGAGCGGCTGCCTTCCGATGCTGCCGCAGATCGTGATTTTATGGGCGTTCTACAGAGTGCTGGAATATTCGATTGTGCTGCGGCATGAACCTTGGGTCTGGTGGATACACGATCTTTCCGCGCGCGATCCTTACTACGTTATTCCGGCGGCAATGGCAATTACGAGCTACACCATGCAGAAGATGACGCCCATGCCCACGACAACCGATCCCGCTCAGCGTCGCATGATGATGTTGATGCCGCTGGCGTTTGTGTTGTTTCTGTTTCGGTACGCAGCCGGTTTGAATCTATACTACTTCTTGTCTAATCTTGTGGGTACCGGACAGCAGTGGTATCTAAACCGAACCCAACCGCTCCCCACGAGGAGTAAGTTCAAAAAGAACCAAAAATGATCGACCGACGCGCACCGACTCGAAAGCCGGGACAGCAGCGAAGCGGAGCCCAATCGCCACCACCTCGCTTGGATACCGACCACGCCATTCGTGAACTGAAGTCTTTTCTTGAGCAAGCCGTACGGTCCGCTCAGTTTGCATTGGAGTGGGAAGTCGCTGTGGAACCCAAGGGGCAGGACGGGCAAGGCTCGATTGTGGTTGGATTTCATGGAGAAGACGAAAGTCTATTGCTGGAGCGCAACGCTGAGCTACTGCTTGCCCTGGAGTATATCGCGCACCGATGGCTAAGACTCGATCCCCGCTTGCACGACCGGGTCCGATTTGATTGCGGCGGGTATCGCGCGGAGCGCCTCGATGAGTTGAAGTTGTCGGCGCGTGTAGCGGCGCAGCGAGTTCGCGAGACGGGTGAGGCGTTTCGCTTTAACCCGATGTCATCGCGGGAGCGACGGCTCATTCATGTGGAACTTGCAGGCGCGGCGGGAGTTCGCACAGTAAGCGAGGGCGCTGGCGATCATCGCCAACTCGTGATTTATCCTGTGACGAGCACGAAAAAATAGTGCGTTAGGCTCCGAGCCAACGGCCGACAGGCTGAAGCTTTTCCACGTGGTCGCAGATCACTTTGAGAACGGCTGTGATGGGGATCGCCAGTAATAACCCCATTGGCCCCCATAGCC
>JBOGMU010000301.1:0-49782 GCA_050746865.1 Candidatus Acidiferrales bacterium | reverse complement strand
CGCGCTCGCAATGTGCGCAATGTACTCGCTGCTCTGGATGCGTTGCGTTCGCGAGTAGAAACGGCTGCCAAATCCGGAGCGCTTCCCGTCATCCTGAGTGGAGATTGTTCGGTCGCACTTGCCGTCGTCGCCGGATTGCATCGGTACTCTCGCAACGTAAGTCTGCTCTATGCCGATGCCGACGCCGACTTGCAAACTCCGGCTACGACTCCCTCCGGTTGCGTGGACGGCATGGTTGTCTCGCACCTCGTCGGTCGCGGGGCGTCGGAAATGGTGCGTTTCTACAGCGAACCGCCGCTTGTGCGTGAGCCCGATCTTGCGCTCTTTGGCGTCAGCCGCTTGGATCCCGCCGAGGAACAGGCGCTCCAAACGTCTCCTCTGCGCCGCTATCTGGCCGATGACATTCGGCGAAAATCCCCCGGCAAAGCTGCCACCGAAGCCGTCGATAGGATTCACGGCAATAAGCACGATTTCGTTTTGCACTTCGACGTGGACGTGATCGCAGGTTTTCAGGCGACGAATCTGCCGTCGTCGGAAGGTCTAAATATCGAAGCATTGCGCGAAGCATTCTCCATTTTTGCGTCTCAGCCGCATTTGGCTGCCATCGAGATCACCGGATACAATCCATCAAAGGATTCAGACGCATCTTGCGCGAACCTGCTGGTCGATTTTCTGGGCGATATCCTCTCGATCCGCCAGGAAAAAATGAAAGCCGCGGCACCGGAAGCTCCCGCGCCAGCATCGGAGACTATGGCTAAACCTGCAGATGCTAGCGATGAGAATTTAGCTGTTCCGGCGACCACAACCGGAGAAGCCTGGTCGTCAGACACGCTCGATCAGCGCAAAGACGCCGAACCCTTGGAGCAGCCGGCCGAACCCTTGGACAAATCCGAAGAACCGCGATTATAAGCACTGGATCGACCGCACACGGCATCTTCCTCCACATCCTTAGTTGTTGTCATTTGACATTACTCTAATACATGGTATTCTTGGTATGGAGTTTGGCATGCTCACTGCCCAATCGTCGCAGATGAAAGTCGCAGATGAAGTTTGGGTTGCCGTAGCGTTGCTGCATCGCGAGTATCCGAAAAGAGACGATTTCAGCGTTGCTGAAATTGTGGAGCGCGCGCAGCAAGAGGCTGCCTGCGGCGATCTGCGACCGGGAGTTTATGTGCATGCAGTGCAACACTGCGTTGCCGGGCGTACTCCGAATCCAGGAAGGTACCGCATGTTGGTTGAGACGAGGAAGAACCATCGTCGGCTGTTTAGGCCAGGAGATTCTTTTCACCCGGATCGTGAAGGTTCGAAGACTGTGCCGGAGCGTGAAGAACTTCCGGAGAGGTACCGCAGCCTTCTGGACTGGTATCGCGATAATTACGCGGGGAAAAATGGATCCAAGCCGGAGGTGGATCCGTTGCTTGCATTGCGCGGTTCCGGCAAAGCGTTGTGGGCTGATGAGCATGCCGATGAGTACGTCAAGCATCTGCGCGAGGGATGGGAGTGAGCCGGATCTTCTGGGATACGAATCTGTTCATTTACTTGTTTGAGGATAACGGTAAGTTCTCGGAATCCGTGGTGACGCTTCGCGAGAGGATGAATGCGCGCGGAGATCAGCTCTATACATCGACTCTAACAGTCGGCGAGATTCTTGTTAAGCCTATGCGCCAGGGAGACGCACGGCTCGTGGACGCGTACAAAGATGCTCTCGCCAGAACCGCAATTCTGCTGACATTCACTTCGGATGCAGCGATTCACTATGCGTCTATTCGGACGGACAAATCCATTAAGGCGCCCGACGCCCTGCAGCTTTCTTGCGCTGCACAATCCGGGATGGACCTCTTCATCACGAACGACCGCCGACTTGCCGGCAAGATTGTACCCGGTATCCAGTTTATCGTGCCATTGAATGCCGCATACTTGTAGTTTCCTTTGCCGCCGAACCTATCTAATGGAGGCGTACATAAACACTAACAACAAACACGGACGCCGAAAATTCCCCGAAATCATCGTCTTCGATGTCGACGGTGTCCTCGTCGATGTCCATGAATCGTTTCACGAGACCGTGCTCAAGACGGTGAAGTATTTCACTGGCAAACCCGTCACCCACAAACAGCTCCACGAATGGAAGAATCTCCCCGGCTATAACGACGATTGGAAACTTTCGACTGCGTGGGTACAGTCGCTTGGCGGCAAGCAGGAATACGACGAAGTGAAAAAGAAATTCCTCGAAATATATTGGGGTACAAACGGCGACGGTCTGGTCAACCGCGAAAAATGGCTTCTCCCCAAACAGAGCCTCAAGCGCTTGGCTAAGAAGGCCGAACTCGGCATCTTCACCGGCCGTGTTTGGGACGAGATGAACCACACGCTCGATCGCTGCAAGATTCGCGATTACTTCGGGAGCATCGTAACAGCCCAGGACGTCTCCCGAACCAAACCCGATCCTGAAGGTTTGCTGAAAGTTCTCGCAGGCCGCCCGCCCGAATGTGCCGTCTACCTCGGCGACAACGTCGATGACGGCCTCGCCGCCAAAGCCGCCCGCGTCCCGTTCGTCGGCATTCTCCGCCGACGCACTGACGAACGCCGTGAGCGCATCGATACCCTCAGGGACCTGGGTGCGCTCACCATCCTCGGCCACGTGGATGAATTAGAGCGGTGGCTAAATAGCCGCCGGTAGTTCGCCTCGGAAGCTCTTTGAAAGAATCCACGTTTTATGGTGCCAACTCGACCATTTCGTGGCCCCTAAGGCCAACATAAGGGCACTATAAGGGTCCCAGCGCGTCAATTCAGTTGCTGCACTTTGAGCGCTGTTTGGCACTCGTGCTCACGTCCTAGAACTTCAGGGAGTACTAAAAAGGACACCGGTACCATTGCCGCTGCTCGGCGTCACCGATAGCCTACTTGACGGGAGATTCCCCGCGACCTAATGGCGACCTCGGTCAATGCGCGGACGGCTGCCGCACGTGGCTTCGTACGAAGCCTCAACATTCTGCTTAAATTCGCCAGAATGTATGACTTCGGTCATCCCCGCACCGTCAAACAATACGAAACCGCCTGGAGCGAGCTACGAACCGCGCTCGGCTCCGAAGACCGTTCCGGTCTCCTTCTCGCCGTCGCCGGCGACCAACTCCTCCTCGACGGAACTCCGCTGGAATCGGCGGCCGCGGAAAAGAGCTTTGCGCGGATGCTCTCCTCCGCCGGCATTGCCAGCATCCATTTCGCTCCAAACATCCCACAGGGCAGCTTGGCCAGATTTGTTCGCGCTTTTCCTTCTGGCAATATTACGAAGCCCATGCAAGTCGCCGAACAGCTGAAAATCGCGCTAAAAGGCGACACATATATCCACGTCAACGAAGTCTGCTTTGTGCCGGCGGACTCCGCCGTTGCAAAAGGCACCGTAGCGGCCCAGCTTGCGGCCCGGACGATCGGCATGACTTCTGAGCAGACCGATGAACTCTTCAAAGATCCGGAAAAACTGCTGCAACTGATTGTCGCCGCCGAAGGCTCAAGAGGTGGACTTGGTAAGGGGCCAGGCGATGGCAACGGCGGCTGGGGTTCCGGTTACGGCCCAGGCGAAGGCAATGGCAGCTCGGAAGGTTCCGAAGGAAGCGGCGGCGGTTCTGGTTACGGAGGAGGCAGCGTTCTTCATGGGCCCGCCTCTTTTCAGTCTGCGGGTGCACCGGCAGCGCCCGTACGAATCGGCGGCAACTCCTGGAATATTGTCGGAGGATCTGGCGGCGGAATTCCTATTGACCCCAACGCCGGTGGTTTCTGGCTCAACAAGGCGGATGGCTCGACGCCCGAACACAACGGATCTCCTTCGGGAGTGCCTGCCGGAACCCTAAGCGGTCCAGCTGCAACGGTTGGCGCTTCTGGCGGTCCGTCGGGATGGAACATCGTAGGCGGTGAGCCGGCGGCAACTCAAGTGGATCCAAACGCCGGCGGATTCTGGCTCAACAAGCCGAATACTGCACTCTCTGGCCAATCTGGCGTGGGATCTGGTCTCGCGGGACCAGCCTCTGGCATCGAAGGTCGTTCTCAAACCGATGTAAACGGCGGCGTTACTGCAAATGGGTATAGCGGCGGAACTCCCGCCGAATATGTGCCGGGCGGCATAACGGTCAGCGGCGGCTGGACGAATGCGTCCGTTGGCATACGCAGCAGGCGATCTGCCCGCGGTGGCCCAGGCTCAATGACCGTCGAAACCGGTCTTATGACATTGCAGGAGCAGGAGTTGCAGGGCATCTTGCAAGTCCTGGCTCAAATTGCTCGCACAAGTGACAATCCGAAGGAAAAGATCGACGCCACATCGTTTCAATCGAGGCTTTCAACTCTGCCGCGCCGCGCACGCTTCACCGTCAGCCAGGCACTTTCGGCACTTGCATCTCAGGCACCTGCACAAGCCTCTGACAAGCCGACACTACTCAAACTTGCCGAGCATGTTGCCGTTCGATTCGCGCTGGAGAGTTATGAGCGCGGCGACGTGAAAGTCAACGCAGTCCGCGAGATGCTTGGCGACATGAGCTCGGAACTCGACGGGCTGCGCAAGATACTCGGAGTTTACGAAGAGCGGATGGCGCGCGCCGGACTCGACGTGCAATCGCACATCGAAGTGCTGGCACAGGAATTTTGGGCTCAAGTACCCGAAGAGAAACGAAAGAAGGTTCTTGAGGGCGCCGACGCCTGGTGTGTGCCCGGTGCGAAAGTGCGGGAGCATGTCGACGCGTTGCGTGCGCGTGGAGAAGATCAAAGAGCACAAGAGATACTCGCCCACTATGCTTCATTCATCAAGGACAAGACGCCGGACCATCGTAGGCAGGTGGCGATGGGCCTGGCAGAGCTTGCGCCTACGTATGCCGCGTGCGACGACAAGTTTTTTATCGGTTTGATTCGCCAGGTCGGATTGCAGCTTGCGGAGGAAAACGACGCCGAGCTTCAGAGCCTTGTTAGCGCGGCGTTTGTGCGCCTTTCGCAAGAGGGCGCAGCGAAGCGATCGTATGTGGCCATGCAGCGTTCGATCGAGATGGCGGATTACCTCGAGGTCGAGCGACCGGGAGCAGGCAAGAGCCTGCACTCGAGAATCGGTGTAGAGGGACATTTACCCGAGTTTATCGAAGATGCGCTCAAATCAAGCAGCGTCCCCAAAGGACTAACGGATCTACTGCGCAGAATGCCCGAGACCGCAACGGAGCATATCGCCGCTAGATTCAGCCGTTCAGGTTTCCGGGAGGATTGCGAGCTATTGCTCTCGATAGTCGAGTCGCTAGGTCCGGAGGCTCTCGATCACCTGCGCAAACAACTTCGACATGGCGCGCCGCACGAATCCGCGGATACCGTGGGCATTCTGGCCCGTCTCGATATCGAAACGCTAATGGAATCCCTTCCCGGTCTTCTTTCCGAATGGAAAAGGACCGGCCATGACCGGGTTGTGCGGCAGATTGCCGCAAGCGGGGCGTCTGGTCGCGGACGGCTGCTCGTCGATCTCTTCGATCATCTCGATCCGATGATCCGGCCGCTTGCCATCGACGAAATAGGGATGAGCGGCGAGCGAAGTGCGGATACGCGCCTTTTACGGATCGCCGAAGGTGATCTGCCAAGGGGTTCAAGCACATACCTGCAGCTCAAAGCCATGGAAGCGCTTGGAAGGCTCCGAACTTCGGGTGCTTCGAGCGTGCTGCGCAGGATTGTCGAAGCTCAGAGGGCATGGCGTTGGGCCAATCCAACGGAATTGCGAATCGTTGCGGCTCAGGCACTTGAGAAGGTGGACCCCGAGTGGATCCACGATTTCATGCCGAAGAGCGGTTTGAGCGCAGCGGAGCTGTCTATCGAGCCGCTCGATCCCGACCCAACGTCTTCGGCCACTCGTCAGCGCCGCTATCCGCGACTGCGTCTCGAACATCCTATGGGGGGTTCGACCACGAATCTAAAGGAGAATTGCCGCATAGAGATTCCCGAAATGGCCCTGAGCGGAGGTGTTGCCATCTCCGATCAGACGCTGCATCCCGGCAGCATAGTCGATCTAAAGCTGCAAAGCGGTTCCAGACAGGTACATGCGCAGACCATCATTCGCGATGCAAATACCCAGGCGCGCGCCTTCGAAGTTGTCGAGATGGACCTCGAAGAAAGAGTCAAACTGCGCAAGTTGCTGGTCCAACTGGGCAATGCGCGGAAAGAATCCAGACCGCAGGACCGCAATCGGCGCGGCCCGCGTACGATTTACAACACGCAGAGCTAGAGTTTTTTGCCTTCTTGCGGGCTTGGCTCGGCCCGGTTTCCAGCGCCAACAAAAACTTCACAAACAGAATGTTTTTCTGCTGCGCCAGAAGCCGCTGTGGAGTTCTTTCCACGTACGGTTGTCGCAAGATGAATGCATGTTGCGACTAGCACGAACGCGACTACGGACCACGCGATCGAGGCACGCATCCGCACGACGGTTACCGCGATCGCGCCGCAAGAAGCGACGACAGTCCACGAAAGCGCGGCTATGCTTCCGGTTGACCAGCCGCTGGCAAGCAATGCGTCGTAGAAGTGACACCGGTCACCCGATGTGGGAGATGTGTGAAGGGCAATTCGTTTGGCGATGACTCGCAGCGCGTCAAAGATCGGCAAGGCCGCGATAGCGAATACCAAAGTAAGCGAATCGCCTCCGCCGCCGGTTTTACTTGCAAAATCCAGGCTGACAAACGCCGCTAAGAAGCCCAGCAGGGTCGAACCCGAGTCGCCTAGAAAGATCGAGGCGGGATGCCAATTGAAAAGAAGAAACGCAACACATACGGCTGCCATGCCGAGCGCTGCGGAGAATCCCAACGGCGTTAGCGCTGTCCGTGGCATCGCCAGATATGAGACGGCGATCACGCATGATACGCCCGTGGCGAGTCCATCCGATCCATCGAGAAAGTTAAACGAATTCGCGAACAGAATTACGAACAGGCAAAGCAGCACGATTTGTGTTGGTGCATTTGCCGCGAGTGGGATGTGCCAGCCACCTTGCCATAAAAAGAGTGCGCAGAGAACTTGAACGCTAAGCCTCGAACCGGCCGACAACCCGCGCAAATCATCAATGAGGCCTGCTGCCCAGATGACGAATATTGCCGCAAAGAATTGCCAGTGCGCGGTGAACTTGTGCGTGTCAGACGCGGCGATGCCCGCGAGAAGGCCGAAAAATATCGCAACGCCTCCGAGTCTGGGGATCGGTTGCGCGTGAATCTTCAGGGAGCCGGGCTCGTCGAGAATATGCGTGCGTTGGCAGAACCGGCGAATGAGCGGCGCGAGCCCCAGAGTGACGCCGAAACTTATGAATGCCGCCGCAGCTTCCCGCTTCATGTGGCGAAGACACGATGGATCAGGCGCTTTACGTGGCAGAGGCGAAGCCGCGCAGCCTTGCGTACGAGACCACGAACACCCGACTGGCACAGCGCCGCTTGAGCATCTCGCAGGTAAAGATTGATAAGGCCAGCCGACACGTCCCGGTAGAAAGCTGAGAGATAAGATCCGTCGCGAATCTCGGCGGAAAGAGCGCGAAATCGGCCTAGTATCGCATTTGCCTTATCGGCAGCAGGAGATTCGCCAAAGCCGCCAAAGGCCAGGAAAACCGGGCGAACGCCGATCTCAGCCAGATGGCCTGCCGAGTCGAATCCGGCAATTACGATGACTCCTTCCCGCTCCGGTTCCGACGCGATGTATCCGGAGACGATACTGCCGAGCCCATAGAAGCAGAAGCATTGTTTACCGCCAGCTTGTGTGATTGTTTCGGCCCCGGCAATCCGATGGGAATGAGCGGCAGCAACGAGGTCGAATCCGCGGGTCGCCAACGCGCGACAAAGAGTGACGTCCTCTGGAGAAGGCCGATTTGTGCGAAGCGAGCCTGCATGGAGCAGAGCTATAGAAAACGTCACGCCGCTTTCCTTCATCAGCGCGAGCGCCTCGTCAGCGCGCCGGGCCGTAGCAGGCTCAACCCCTGCGGCGGTTCGGGTCGCAAGGTCCCGCGACGCCTTCGCCGCAGCCCAGAAACCCACGCAAAGATTGCTCGGCCCCTGCCAAACAAAAATTTCCGGTCCATCGCGAAGTGTTCGCGTAGCTCCGAGCGGCACGAATTGACGTGCGATGAGCGCCTCGCGCGTTCGTCGAACGCCTGCAGGACCGAAGTCATACGCGTGATTATTTGCGAGGCTCACCGCGCGACAGCGGATCGCGCCGAGGTAATCAAGAACCTCACGATCGGCGGAAACAATCTGACCGATTCCACTCAATGGACGCGCGCGTAGATCGTTTACAGCGAGCGCGCACTCTAGATTTAAGAACGTCGTATCTACGTCTGCGAAGTGCGGCAAAAGGGGCGCTGCCAAATCGCGCCACGAAGGCGCCGCGCTAGTAGATAAGTCTCCGGCGGGTAGAAAGTCTCCTGCGATAGCAATCCGCGTCGTTATGTCCGGATGTTTTCCGGACTGCCAGACAGTTGCTATAGGGCTACTCTCCAAATTGTGGCCAGCATTCACGTGAGTATTCCTGACACGAGTTGCTGAAAAAGGCGCCGGCGGAGTGGGTGTCCCCAAACAGTAAGCGCCAATACTGCGGCAAAGGCCACGGCTACGGAAGCCAGCATGATCGGCGGGATCGCGTTGCGGGATGCCAGCGAGTACAGTATCGGCGAAATTATGAGTACGCCGGCGATGCTGAGCATTAGGGTGGCCCGGGTTTCGACTGGCAGAAGGAATCGATAGCTCTCGCGAGTTTCCCGGTGATGGGCGATCAGCACGATCAAATAACCGGCGATAAGTGATCCTGAAGCGACCGCAACAATGGCAGTGCCGCCTGCGAGTTCTCCCACCAGGAACCCAGCACCGGCATTCAAAACAGCTGTCACCGCACACCCGATCGACACCCAGCGCAGCGCACCTGTTCCAAGATCGACTACGTACGCGGCATTGCACAATACATTGACTAGCCATCCCACCGCGAGTATTGCGACGAAACGGATGAAAATCGCTTCATAGTGTCCAATCCACACGACTGAAATCAGCGGACTCGCCACGACGAGAACGGCAAAGGACGGAACAGCGAGAAACAGAAGAATGCGATACGACGTGCGGTAAATCCGCGGTATTGCCTCGCGGTCGCGTTGTTGCAAATTCGAGATCGTGGGTACAAGCACCTGATTCGATTGGACAATCATCTCTCTCAGCGTGACGACGAGCCGGGATGCCATATCATAGAAACCTGTCGAAGCGAGCCCTGCGAATTTCGTCAAAAGGCCTTTCGTCACCGGCTCCCGAAGCGATTGGCAGATGGTGATCCACTGGAAATGCGCGCTATAAGCAAGCATCTCCTTGAAACGCGCTCGATTCCACTGGCGTGGGACGATTGGCAAGCCCGGAACTTGTCGCCGCAGCAGGAGCCATGCAGCCGCCAATCCTAACGCGCTCTGCGCGGCTTGTGCGCCGGCCAGTCCCAGCAGGCCGGCGCGCGGAACGAACAAAAATGCCAATCCCAAGTAAGACAATGAGCCCGCGAATTCGATGTAATTGCAAAGCGTAATGAGTTCGTGGCCTGCGAGGCCCGCTTGCGCAATCGTTCCGAGCACGTTGAACCACAGCGAGATTAGCGCGAACGGAAGAATGGCAATCGCTTCGGGCAGGCGCGCGGCCGGCAAAAGAAACGCGAGCGCCCAGCGTGCGGCTGGGAAAAGACCGATCGAAATTACCGCAAGGATTACGCCGGTGGTAACGAGCGCGGTTTGGATTAGAAGAGAGATATCCGGCGCACTCTCGCGGCCGGCGTACTTCGCAACGAATTTCACGATGCTCATTGAGAGGCCCTGATTCGCAAGCGTGACGAGGGATGTTGTTGCGAGCAGAAGTGACCAGACGCCGAGCCGCTCTACTCCCACAGAGCGAATCAGAAAACGGTACAGAAAAAAAAGTACGACTGCGTTGCCAATGAGCTGCGCCACCGTGCTGATCGCATTCAGCATGATTTGTCGTTGCTTCACGTGCGCGCACCGCGGGATTGAAGAGCGCTGGCCCGCTGTGAAGCGGGCCGCTCAGGCGTCCACCGGCCGAAGGAGCGTCCGAGAAAACAGCTAAGTGTGCCCATCAGAGCCGCAGCGTTGACGATGCAAAAGGATGTGGGGACTGTGACAATCGCGGCGCGTATGGTGCCGCGAAGGTACAGGCCGCAGCATGCAAGTGCATAAAACGCAACTTGCAGTCCCCAAAATAGGCGCAGCAACGGGCTCGAGAGTAGCAACGCATTTATTGAAAATAGCGCGATCAAAAAATACGGTATGAGCCAACGTAAGAGCTTGTGTGACCACAGTGCCAGAGCCAAAGCTCCGTGTTGGAATGGGTCGAGCAGTTCCCGGTATGCGAGTAGAGCGCGAAAGTCTTTGGCGATAATTCGCAACTTCATGCGGAACATGGAATCCACCTGATTTTGCGTCAGTTGTGTGGCGGCGACTGCCCGTTCCTCGAGAACGCTCCGAAAGCCTTTGGTCGCAACGCGCAGCGGAAGCGCGAAATCGTCGCCCATAGAGGTGTCGAGCGGCTGCCATAGCTCGCGCCGCACGGCAAACAGCGAACCCGAGGCAAGTGCAAGCAAGCCGCGCGCACTCTCTTCGCGACGCAGCCACGTCTCGTAGCGGAGGTAAATCCCCTCGTTCCGCGTGACGCTCGTTTCCGCGGCGTTTGCGAAACTCGGCCGGCCGGTGACGAGTCCAACAGACGCATCGGCGAAATTGTCGATCAGCACCCGAAGCGTGTTTGGTTTGAATGCACAATCTGCATCCGTGAAGAAGAGGATTTCACCGCTCGCAAGAGAAACAAGACCGTTTTGTATCGCGCTTTTGCCGTGTTGTTGAGGGAACGAAACGAGGCCCACGCATTCGCCGGCATAACGTCGTACGATTTCCTCCGTCCGGTCCGAAGAGCCGTCGCTGCCGATCAGAATGTCCATACATTCGCGCGGATAATCCGAAGCAAGCAGGTTTTCAATTTTTGCCCCGATAGACGCTTCCTCGTTGTGCGCGGGAACGATGATGGTGATGAGGGGTAGCCTCGCAGCGCCGCGTTTCCAGTCGCATCGCGCGCCGAACATCCCTGCGCGAAGAAGCAGCGGATACCCTGCATAAACGTATGCTATGAGAATGAGACAGATGAAAAAGATCGTTAGCATGCCTTATCTCGCGTCATGCAGCCGGTACCTCGGCCGTCCGCTCTTGCTGCAGCCTTTCTGCGCGCAGATCGGCGTAACTGATCAGTTGAATCTCGTTTCTTTGGACCGCTCTTTTGATATCCATGCTTGTCAGCGAACGCAACTCTTCCTCGCGTTGAGCGGCGATTCGGTCCGATTCGGAAAAGTCGGCGGTAAAGACCCCCGGATGACACGCCAACTCGAAATCAGCGGCCGGAAGATTATCGAGCGCGGTGCTCCAACAACGTACTATTGCACTTCGATCATGGCGATCTGCGGCGCGAAACGAAATCCGGCTGTGCGGCATTGCAAAACCGCGGAGCGCCGTGAATTGCACCATTGCGCGATAGGCCTGAACCCCAAGGCGTCGCGCGAGCGTCCCTTCGTGCGGACCGCCCGCCGGGCCCTTTGCCGGCCAGACGGTGCAACGAGGCGCGCGCACACAGTGAATGCTTTCCGCTCTCAACGCTCGCGCAAATGCCCTCAGCACAGCGGGATAAAGATGCACGTGCTGATGAGAATCCGCATGAACTGGCACAAGCCCGCGAGCCTGGAGCCAGCGAAGCTGCGCGCGAAATTCGGCCTCGATCTCCGTGCCGGAAACGCCAAAGGTCCACAATTTTCGCGACAGAACGGCGAGGGTATAGAAGTCGCCGTTGGCATCGACCAGCGAAGGAACGTCGTGCGCAGGCAGCACAGGCCGGCCCGCGGTCAAATTGAGATGAACACCGACGCCGAGCCCCGGCATCTTCCGCAAAAGTTCAATCGCGTATTCAGACGCGCACTGATTCGCCATGATCGATGCGCTCGTGAGAATCCCGCATCTGTGCGCGGTTAGAACTGCATCGGAAATTCCGCGGCTCAATCCAAAATCGTCCGCATTCACAATCACGCGGGAACAGTTCATCGGGCCACCTGGTTCACGATGAGCGGGATTTTCCCGCCGTGGCGCGATATTGGCGCATCTGAAAGTTCTGCCGTAACGTTCGCCGAAGTCCCCAACAACTGCTGAAGTCTCGCCCGTACCTTCATCACTTCTTCTGAAGCGGAGGCCCCAGACGCCACGCCTCTCACCACCACACGGTCCAGCCGGTCGTGAACAAATTGACAGAAGCGCAGAGCGGTCGTCTGTTTTAGCAATTGGTTGAGCGCGCGCGGCGAGAAAAGCCGGCCATCCGGCGCGCGAAGCACGTCGCTTTCGCGCGTGATCGTCGGAACCACCCGCGGGAATGCACGTCCACAGGCGCAAGGCGCGCCCGTTCGCCACTTCCCGCGATCTCCCACGCGATAGCGAATCAGCGGCATCGCCGCATTAAGGAAGCCGGTCCAGACAAAATGACCTTCTTCGCCGGATTCGACGGGCTCGCCGCGATCGCTCAGTATTTCGAGAAAGCCGTACTCCGGCGCCAGATGCATTTCGCCCGCTTCGCATTCCTGCACCAAGCCGCAAAGTTCGGTCATGCCGTAGCTGTCGAATATCCGCGCGCGGAAAACTTTTTCAATCCGTTCTCGTACATCTGGATATAGTGGCTCGCCACTTGTGAAAATCGCGCGCATGGGAATCGTTCTGCCGCTGCGCTCAGCGAAATCCCCCAGGATCGCGAGCACCGAGGGAAAGCCTTCCAGCACCTTACCTGCATGCCGCGACAAGCAACGGAGATAATCCCCCGCAGTTCTCGTGGAAAGATGAAAGATGCTGAGTAAGAGCTGCCGCTCGGCGATGTTGTATGTCCAGTAAGGCGGCCTGTCACGGTCTGCAGGCACCACGCGGGCGCCGAAGAGCGTCAGGCGCGGAGTTCGCGGGGGAATGCCTGCCCACGCCCATTGCCGCAGCAGGAAAGCCCAATTTTCAGCAAGTGTCTGCTCACTGTATGCCACCGTCAGGTTCGCGCCCGTTGTGCCTGTCGTACCCGCCTGAATTCGTTCGCGGATAGGAACAGAGTCCGAAAAGAACTGGGACGGATCGCGGCGAACTACCTCTCGCGAGAGAATCGGCAAGCGGCACAAATCATCGCAGGAACGAAGCCTGAGCCGTGGATATTTGCGGTAGTGCGCTGTTGTCCCGCGCGCGTGATCCAGCATTTCTTGCAGCCGTGCCAATTGATGCTGGCGAATTTCGCCGGGACTCCAGCCTTCTTGGTCGCGAAGCCGCTTCAGCATGTTAAGTGCGGCCCCGGAATAACGGATTCTTGCGAGCAGCACGCCGCGTGCGCTTGCCAGGAGATTGCGCGCCGGTGAAGGCACGCGATCGTACACGGTATGCAAACGATGGAGGTTATTGCGAACGAGCGGCTCAAGCATGTTCGTATTCCGTCTCGGTCGTGGCACATTGCTCAGACAAAATCGCGCGACACAGCGAAATTAGCTTGGGCATTTCGCCTCGATTGTTCAGGCGCTTCTCGATAATTTCGCGGCCACGTCTTCCCATCGCCGAAGCTTCTTCCGGATCGTCGAGCAGCTTCGCGATCGCACGCCCGAGCGCGTTTGCATCTCCTGCAGGGAAGCACAGTCCTCCGTCCGAACCACGCATGAATGGACGCGAAGGGGGAAGATCGCTGGCAATTACGGGCAATCCGCACGCCCAGTACTCGAATATTTTCACCGGAATGTTGAGCCGGAATTTCGGAGTGTCCGCCAGGGGACTAACACCAATCCGCGCCTCGCCAAGCGCAGCCGCCATTTCTTCATGCGGAATGCGCCCCCGTATTTCCACGTTCTCCGTAAGACCGCGCTGTGCAATGTGGTTGCGCAATTGGCGTTCACCTCCGGCGCCGTCGCAATATCCAATGAGCAGGAGCCGAACATCCCGTCCCGCATTAGCAAGTTTTTGCAAGGAATCCAACAACAGAAAAGTGCCCGCACGTTCAGAGAGCCCGCCGCGGTAAACGACATCGAAGCTCTTTTTTTGCTTCTGCGTCGCCGGAAAGAGATCGAGATTCGGAAAATTGTAGAAGACACACTTATGGCTGCGGCCGACGCGCGCCAGGCGCCGCATCGTAAGCGGATCAGCCGTGATGATGGCGTCGAACCAACGCGCGCCGAATCGCTCTGTCCCTGCGATTGTTTTCGAGAGAAGCGTTCGCAAGGTTGGCGGCAAAGTCGTCTTGTGAGCTGCCATGGAAGGGAAGTCTTCATACGCGTCGTAAATCACGCGTTGGTGGAAGACGAGCTTGATCGCCATGCCCAACGCCAGTAGCTGCGGATCCTGAAAGTGATATATGTCCGCGCGTTGCCCAAGAAGCGTGAGCAGCAGGCGAAGTTGCCCGAACGCTCGTCCGGCAAGCGAAGTAGGTCTGGCTAAGCGTATGAATCGAATTCCTTGCAGCTCTCGATCTTCCGAAACAGGTGAGACATAGCTAACGTCAAAACCAGCTTCAGACAACGGCTTGCACTGCCGATGGAATGAGCGGCTCTTTAACGACGTATGCGCAGTAGTGAAATGGCAGAAGGTGCGTCGACGAGCGCCATCAAAACGCCTATCTGCCGGCGAATGTGCGTCTGCCACTTGTCCACGTTCCGCGACAGTCTGTGCAATCTGCAGTGCAGGCGTCGTCATATTTCACGCGCCTCCTGCCAGAGTGGGTTGTGACGAAGCGGCTGCTTGTGCACGGCATGTCAAGTTGCTCCGCGAGTAGCTTCCCACAACGAACACAATGCTTGCGAAGAGCCAAGTAGTGCGGTCGGAATTGATGTCGCCCGTATTGAGCCCGTTTACGATTCCGAGCAGCAGCCATGCCGCCGCCAATTGCGGCAGGGTGCCGCAAGCGCGCACGCTGCTGCGCAATTGACGCCATGATTCGCGTGCCGCCGCCCCAAAAAAAGCCGCGACGACAAGGAATGCCGGAATCCCCAATTCACACGCGATTTCCAGGAAAATGTTATGCGGCCACTTATAAACATTTGGGTTCGGAGATGAATATTGGAATCCGTCGATTCCGGCACCCATCAGCGGATGCCGTTGCAAGAGTTGCCAGCCATATGCCAGCAGGTCGCTTCGGAAATCCAGCAGCGCATTGACGCTTCCACTCTTTACGAGTGTCGCCAGATAGTTGAATGACGCCGCAGGGATGCCCAGAAAGGGAATCGCCAGCAGTCCTCCAGTGCCGATCACGACGAAATCCGTGATCCTGTTCCTGCAAAAATAGAGGCTCAGCAGAATTGCGAGCACGCATGCAATCGCCGATCCGCGCGAGCCGGAACCGACCAGTGCGATCGCCGGCACCGAAAACAATGCATAAAAGAGGAGCCGAAAGGGCCATCTGTCACGCGGAATCGCTACGAACCACAACAACATCACGAGAGCGCATGCTACGTGGCCCAGCCCAATCGTATTATCGCTAGGCGAAACGAGCCGATCGTCACTGCCCAATCCCAGCAGTGCGTAGCTGCATATTGCAAAAGCGGCCACGCCAAAAGCGGCGAGGAATCGCTTCATGGCCTTCGGTGTGCCAAGAACAAAAAATGGTGCGACGATTACGATTGCGGTTACGGTAAGAAATCGTCCGAGTTTCTCCAAGCCCGCATCGAAATCGGGCGTATAGGCGAGGCTTACCGCCATCCAGAGCGTTAACGCAGCAAGCAGGAGATAAGCGGGCGATGTTCTCGCCATACGTCGTCCTCGCAGCAGGTTAAGCACGATGCCCGCCACCAGTACTACTCCGATAGCCACTGTCCAGTCGAGCGGCACCAACGCCGCGACGCGTTCGTCGCCCTTTACATCGCCGACCACCACGTAAAGCGCCAGCGCAAACTCGGGAAAGAGCAGCAGCACGGCCGTGAGCGCTGCCCCTGCCGCATACACCATCATGCGCGGATTCATTGCCGCCAATGCGAACAACAGCCCCATCACCGCGGCGCATCCCGAAATCACGGCTGCCGAAAGCGACACGGGCGATGGGCAGCGCAACGCCTCGAATTTGGCGAGTGTGCTCATTGGTGATTCACCGAGCGAGGAATAGGACGTCCTCTACCTGTTTGATCTGCCGCAAATTTATGGGGGTTCTGCCGTCGACAACGTCACGAGACGAGTACCCAAACTGCCCCATATAATTTTCAAGATCGGCCAGGCTCTGTCCTATCAACGAGTAAGCCCGCGGCGCAATCTCGCAAATGATCGGCGGCCGGTCGCGTCTCGAGGAAAAGTAGCGCTCAAGGCCTTTCAAGACGGGCAATTCGAAACCTTCCGCATCGATCTTGAGCAATGAAATCCGCGTGATTCTTTTTTCGGCAATGTAGTCGTCGAGTCTCGCGACCGGCACATCAAGCGTCGAAACAACCTCGGCACGCCGCTGGTATTCGGGGACCATAGTGTTCTGACCCGGTTCGCGCGTCACGTATATCGCACACATCCCTGCGCGCTCGCCTGCGGCGCAGGCATTGGGGAAAATCCGATAGCGTGGGTTCAACTCGGCGAGTCGCTGTAGCCTTTCGCAATACGCAGGCACGGGCTCAAAGGAATGAACTTCACCACCGCTTCCGACAAGGCCCGCGGCAATTGCGGAGAGATAGCCGATGTTTGCGCCAACATCAATAAAGACGCCCCCCGGCGCCAGGTACTTACGAATTGCTTCTATGACGAGAGGCGCATAAGAGCCAAAATACATCTGTACTGTGCCGCGATAGTCCGCAAGGTCGTATTCGAAAAGAACGCCATTCATGCGTTTGCATGTGGGAACCGGAGGCATGCGTCGCGTGCTTTTCATTTTGCCCAGCATCACGCGACAAAAAAGGCCTGGGTTCCTAGCCAAAAGCGTTGCTGCCCGCGATGCGGTGGCTTGCAAATGCATCCGTTTTCCTTTTTATGCTCCGGCTGCGAGTGGGAGACGTTCCGGTCGGGTTTCGATGAGTGTCGGGTGAGCGAAGAGTCGCTGTAACGGACTCATGCCGTTCCATACGTGGATTGGCATGCGATTTTCGCGCTGATCTCGGACGAGACCCGATTTATGCCCATGCAGGTCAAGCCGTATTGCAGTGCGTGCGCGATTGGCCGGATTGCCCGGGCGGTTCCACGCAGGCCCCTTGTGAATGCCGTTACCGTGGATCGCGGCGATGCTCCCGCGGGCCGTTCGCAGCACGGACCATGTGTTCCGCGGATAGGTTCGCTCGACCTCTGCATCGCTCAACCGGCCATCGTTCGCGGCAACGCCCAAATCTCGCGAAAGGCGTGGCCGGCACGAGCGCACGTCATAATGATTCGAACCAGGAACGTAGACCAGCGGTCCGCACTCGTCGTCGATGTCCACGAGGTAGATGAAAATTTGCATCGAATCTGACTCGTCGTTGTCTTTGTGAAAATTGCTGGAATGCAGGGGTCTGTTGTGCGGAAAGTCGCGCACCACCATCACACGATATAGCGGCGGAACGCATCCGAGAAAATTCGCGGCGATCTTCAGAAGACTCTCGTGAAACGCCACGTTTGCCAGTTCCGGAATCAGCATAAGCGGATCGCGAAGCGCGATCATTTTTTCACTCGTTTCCAGCTCTTTGTAGGAGAGCTCTGCGAGACTGGTGCGCTGTCCGTTTTGCACAGTGTAAGCGCGTCGAAGATCGATCTGCAGCGAGCGAAAAGCCGCATCGGCCTGCCAAAAGAGACTGTTGGTTAGCTCGGGTGTGTAAAAAGAAGGCGCCAGCGAATAACCAAGATTGCGGAGTGAGTGAACCTGCTCCGCTTCGAACGCATTCATCTTGAAAAGTGAGCGATTCTCCCGAAAAATTGTGCGCGCACTTGCCCCGGCGATGCGTCGCGAATAAAGCATTCGTGCCTTGCAAATTGCGCTGTAAAGGTACGGTTGTGTGCGCACGGTTCGCACAATCAGCGGGCTGCGAACGGTTGTGGCGGCGGACGCTGTGGACATGGAAGCCTACTCCGTTTCTATCGGCGCATCTGCATTCGATGCGGCGATCGGCGAAAGAACGATAAACGACACAAACAAGCGATTGCCCAAACCTGCGCGATAGAGGGACTTCATCGCGGCGAGCGCTCCCGGCAGACGGATGGCTGTTTGCTTTGCGATGTTAACCAGACGGCGTCTTCCCATCTGCTGCCATCGAGATCGCAGAAACAGCTCTTCTTCATACGGCACTCTTACGCGCCTGCGCACTTCGAACCCGTATTTGCGGCAAAGAAAGGCAATCGTGTTTAGCCCGAGAAAATGCAAGTCATCGGGAATGCCCCAATGAAGCTGGTTCCAGCGGCTCACGCCTGTGCTCATTTCGCTCGTTCGTAGGATCGCCTTTCCTCCAGGCGCGAGCGTCGCCCGCAGTGAGGCAAACAACCCATCAAGCGAAGGAATATGCGAAAAGACGTTGATCAACGAGATGACATCAAAGCGAACAGAAGTGCGGAATTCTTCGAACGGAATTTCTAATATTTCGCAATTCGCCACTCGTCGGGCAAATTGCGCGGCCTGTGCGTTCAATTCGATGCCAAGCCTGCGCATCTCCGTTCGCGCCGAGAGCAGTTCCAGGAGCCGGCCAGTTCCGCAACCGACATCAAGAAACGAATAGGCGCTGCGGCATTCTTCGTCGATCAAAGAAAAATGGCGCTCGTAGTAGAGACCCTCCCCACTGTAGCGGCGCTCGCAATCGAGAAGATTGATGCCGCCGATCGCTCCGGCAGTTACCTCGGAATGGCGCTTGGTACTCAAAGGGTACGGGTGAACAAAAAATAGACCACAATGCTCACAGACGCGCAATTCGCAGCCGTTGTCTACAAATGCTTCCTTGTTTTCCCGACTGCCACAGAGTGGGCATAGTGGCACGAGTGCCGTGCGGGCTCTTAAACGCAGCGCCGTCCGTTCGCATGCGGAGACTTCAAGGGCAATTGGCATCAAGCGGCTCCGCAAGCACCAACGAGTTGCCGCTGGCGCGCGATGGCGGACGTTCCGGAGATGACTTCCCTTACGGCAGTACAGACTTCCTCAACCTGTTCTTCCGTCATGGAAGGGAAGAAAGGCAGAGCCAGGCATCGTTCGGATGCTGACTCGGCCACGGATAGCGACCGCTTGGGAAGTAATCGCAACTTTTCGAAATACGGTTGAAGGTGGACGCAGGGGAAATACGTCTGGCAGCCGATATCCCGCTTTTTGAGACCCGCGATCAAGCGATCGCGCAGCGTAGGCCCGGCCGGCCCCTTCATTTGAATGACGTAAGCAAACCAGCTCCGAATCGTATCGGTTGGGTCCCAAGGAAGCCCGATTTGTGGAATGCCAGCCAGCGATTCGGCGTAGTACTCGGCAACGGAAACGCGAGCCGCAAGTAAGTCGTCGATGCGTTCCAGTTGGGCCACACCCAATGCGCAGTGCAATTCGCTGAGCCGGTAATTGAACCCGACAAGTGAGTGCCGTAGCCAGGCTTCGGAGGCGTCGCGCCCCTGGTTGCGAGCCGCGCGGCAATACTCGGCGATCGCTGGGTCGTCGGTCACAATCATGCCGCCCTCGCCTGTTGTCATCTGCTTGTTCGGATAAAATCCAAACGCGGCTGCATGGCTGAACGCACCGGCTCGAGTTCCGCGGATTTCTGCTCCTAGTGCCTCACAGGCATCTTCAATTACGTAGAGTCCCCATTCGTTCGCGATTTCCAAGATAGCGGGCATGTCGCAGGGGAGCCCAAAGACGTGCACCGGCAAAATCCCCTTGAGCGTGCGTCCATTGAGGCGGTTGACCAGCCGCCGCCGCACCTTGTCGACCATATAGTCGCGTTCAATCGCGTGTCGGATTGCCACAGGGTCGATATTCAGAGTGCCAGGATCGACATCGACAAACGACGGTGTGGCTCCTTCGTAAAGCAGGCAGTTCGCCGAAGCGACAAACGTGAACGGTGTCGTCAGAACCTCGTCCTTTGCCCCGATTCCGAGCGCTCGAACGCACAAGTGCAGCGCCGATGTTCCGCTATTCACTGCTATGGCAAACTTGCGCCCTACATAATCGGCGAACCTCTTCTCGAATTCCTCGACGAATGGTCCGATACTCAGTCTTCCTGACCGCAAAACGTGGTTGACCAGCTCCACTTCGCGCTCGCTGATATGCGGAAGAGAAAGTGGAATGCTCATGCCGCCCCCGCCGATCTCGCCAAGGCGTGGTCCGGCACCCGCGGCGCGGCTTCTTCCAGAGATCCTCGGTTCCATCGGAAATCGGGGAAAAGCGAATATAGATAATCAAGCACCTCCGTCTCAGCCGCGCGCGCTAGCAACTCTTCCATTCGTCCGATTTTTTTGCCGATGCCATTCGCACCCGGGTCCTTTTCTCGGATCACCAAAATATGCTCCGTACACGAAACAACGGGATGCTCGCGGTCGTCCCACAATTCTTCGTCGAGCTTTTCCCCCGGCTGAAGTCCCGTGAATACGATCTTCAGATCGCGTCCGGGCCGCAACCCTGAGCAAAGCATCATCGTCTTTGCGAGCTCGCAGATATTCACCGGTTCCCCCATTTCCAAAATGAATGTCTCGCCTCCATTTCCGATAGCGCCCGCTCGCAGGATCAGATGTACGGCTTCCGGAACGGACATAAAAAACCGCGTGGCCCGTGGATCGGTAACGCGAATCGCCTCCCGGCGCTCAATCCGCTCCCAAAAAAGGCGCAGCACGCTCCCGCTGCTTCCCGCTACATTTCCGAAGCGCACGCTCGAAAAGCGCGTTGATCCACGGCCCGAGAGTTCCTGGATGCACAGCTCGGTAATCTTTTTGGAGAGTCCCATCCAGTTACGCGGATTTACGGCCTTGTCCGTGGAAATATTCACAAATCGGCTCGCGCCGAACTCCAGCGCAGCTTCAGCCACATTGCGTGTTCCGATCGCATTGTTCCGGATCGCCTCCCGCGGGTACAAGTCCATCATCGCGACATGCTTGTGAGCTGCAGCATGAAACACAAGCGAAGGCCGTTCACCGCGAAACAGTCGCCGCACTCGCTCCCGATCCAGCACGTCCGCCAACACTGGCATCACATTTGCCGCGCCGAGCTTTTCGGAGGCCTCCAGATTTGCATAGAAAAGTCCATTCTCAGACTTGTCGAGCAGCAAAAGCTTCCGTGGACCCGCAGCCGCAACCTGCCGCGCGAGTTCCGACCCGATGCTTCCTCCCGCTCCGGTGACGAGCACGACCTGATCTTCCACGAGCTTCCGCGTCTCCTGCGCATCCACGTGAATGAGTTCGCGGTCCAACAGGTCTTCAATCCGCGGCGGCCGCAGGTCCCTGCGTGAAACGGTCGCTGACAGTCTGTCTGCGCTGCAACCATGCCGCACAAGTTCCGCGATCGGAGGCAGCGTCCGTACCGGCAATTCGGCCCGCCGGCATGCGTCGATAACCGTTCGCATCTGCACGCGTGTAGCACTGGGAATGCAAACGAGCACTTCTTCAGCCTTGACGGCCTCTGCAACTGACGCCAACCTCGCGATTCCCCCGTGCACAGGCACTCCGCCGATCGTGCTTCCCCATTTCGTCGCGTCATCATCTAAGATCGCAACCGGGCGAAACGTCGAATTGGCATCGAGCGCGATCTCCTTCAACAGCATGATCCCTGCATCACCTGCGCCGATAATCAGCGTCCGCCGCCCTTTTGCGTTCAGTGCCCACCTGTACGCCCGCCAGATACGGGCCCCGAAATGCAGTCCGCCCCACAGAATCAAGACGAACGCCGCGTCCACCACGAACAAGCTGATCGGGATGTGCAGCATCGGAAGCCAAAAAAGGAGAAAAATCGCCAGAGCCAATTCACTCACGCAAACAGCTTTTGCGATGCAAATCAAGTCAGCAGAGGTTGAGTAACGCAAAGACCTGCGATAGAGCTTTGTCCAAAGAAGCGCAGCGAACCGGAAGAACAGCGCGAAAGCTACAGTTTCGCGAACCACGTCGATGCTCGTGGCTGTTCCGGGCCGTGATGCTGTGGCGAAGGTCGCAATCCCGTAGGCGGCGGCCGCAAGCATTGCTTCGGCAGATAGCACCGCCGCGCCCTGCTTCATACGTGCGATTTCCACGCACGACCGCATGACGCGCGTCATTCCATCAATACGCCAGAATTTTTCCCGAATGGCAGAACCGGCAGAGAGGCATTGCATTTATAGACCCCGATTGTTGCGTTTTGTAATTGGCAGTCAACGTGAGCGCCCGTCGATCCCTCCCCAGGGCAGCTGAAACCGCCATCCCCTCACGTCTTCTCTGCGACTCCGCCTGCACGCAGGCGGAGTTCCGATCGTGCCACTCGGTCTCGTGTGGGGCTATACCAACCCCGGGAGCTCAGACGCGTAGTCTCAAATCCGGCGATACAGCCCTTCCGGAATGGGATATGTGCGTTTGTTCAACACTACGCCGAGCACGGAAACTTTTGCCGCATCAAAACTTTCCTTCGCCGCCCGCGCAGCCTCGCGCCGCGTTGAATGCGATCCCACCACCAGGATCGCTCCGTCTGCCGCCTGCGCCAGGAGCATGCCGTCCGAAGACTCCGACATCGGCGGCGTGTCGATCAGCAAGTAATCGAATTGCGTTCGCAATTCAGAAAACCGCGCGTGAAGGCTCGCCGGATTCAACGAGCCATTCTGCCCATTGCCCGGTTCACCCGCCGTGAGTACCCACAGATTTTGCTTGTCGGTCTGCCGCGCGAAATTTGTGATCGGCCGATGCTCCTTCATGGCATCGATGAGTCCGCCGCTGGCGCCCATTGAAAAATATTTATGGAGCGACGGCCCGCGCAGATTCCCGTCGACTATGCAAACCCTTCCAGCTACTTGTGCAGCTAGCGACTCGCCGGCATGTGCGCAGATCCAACTGCAACCAACGCCCTGTTCCACCCCGCAAATCGCCACCGCCCCCGGGGTTCTCGCTGGACCCGGCAGCACGAACGTGCGTTGAACTAGCTTTGCAAGCTCGTCTTGCAGGCCATGCTGACCGTTCGCATAGCGCTCGGAGGCCACAGCCGCTGCCGTCTCACCGGCGGGCCTTTCGGTCTGCGGAGCCTTCAAAACATCAAAGTGGTGAGCCATTTACTTCCATCCTGAAAGCCGTCTTTTGTTCTCGGCTTCACGGGACAAACTGACCGCTGGAATTGCCGCCAGCACTCGCAAATCGAGATACTCGCCCACTTCGTCCGGCGAACGGAACCCGGGACTCAGTCTGTCGGCGGCATATGCCGAGCCAATGCCGAGGGTGCCTGCCAAAAACAACCCGCCGGTCAGCAGCCATCCAAAATGCAGCGCGGGCAATGCGGGCACCGTCGCTGCCTCGGCTATCGAGACGTTCACGATGCGTTCATTGTCTAGCGCATCTGAAATGCGGGCGGCCTCGCTCTTCTTTTCGTAGAGCAGATAGTCGTCTTCCGCGGTCTTCACGCTGCGAACCATATCCGCTCGTTCGGCGCCTTTGCTGTCGATATCGAGAGCGGCCTTCCTATAGTGCTCTACGGTGCGGGACGTAGCATGAGCTTGGCTTTCCATGCCCACCCGGTCCGCCTCGGCTTTTGCTAATTCCGTCGCAATCCAGTCCTGCGCAGGCGGCCGGTCGGTCGTCGTTTCAGCCACAGGTGATTGCTGTGCGTCGTCAATTGCTGCTTGCGTATCCGCGATCTGCTTTGTCAGATCTGATACAAGCGGATACGAATCCGCATATTTCGTCCGCATATCCGTTCGCTTCAGTTGCAGTGAAAGCAACGTTGCTTGGAGCTGCGCGAGCAATTCTGCATTGCCGCTCGTGCGCACTTGCGTCGTTTGCCGCTGTGGGGTTGACGAAGCAATTCGTCGGAGTTGCTGCGCCCGCTGTTCGGCCGCATTCGCGCCCGCCTGCTCCCGCTCCAATTCGCTCTCGAAATCGCTCAGTTGTTGCAAGGCAAGCTGCTTCTGGGCCGAAGGATCTATGATCCCCTGCGAATCGTCGAACGCCGTGAGTCGCGCCTCCGCATTGCGAAGCGCACCCTCATATTTAGCGGCCTGCTCGTTGAAAAAGTCGAAGGTGCCTGCCGGTCGATGAACAGCGGCGTGCTTCTTTTCATAAAGCGTCGCCAGCGTCTGCAGCACCCGCGCCGAGAGTTCCGGATTGTGCGACGCATACGCCGCTCGGATCAGGTTTGTCTTCTTCAGTGGTTCCACAATCAGATTGGCTTCAAGGGCGTCCACTGCTTCCGCTCGCCGGGCGGTCTCGCTTGGCTGCGGAGCAATCCCTACCTTTGCAGCAATCTCATCGGCCGCGTGGGCCCACCCCTTTGCGGCCGTTGGCGTCAGTTTGCACGCGACGACCACCTGTTCGAGCAAGTCCCGGCTCTTCAGGAGCTCAACTTCGGAATTGAGGTCCTCTTCGGTTACGACCGTCGCCGGTGCCGCAGGGACCGGGGCGTCCGCATCTGGCGTCACTACGGAATCGACCCGATCGCGATTCACGAGAATTTTCATTTCCGCTTCGTATTTCCTCGGCATCAGTAGCCCGCCGCCTATTGTCCCCAGCAATCCGCCCCAAAACACGAGCGACGCCAGTCGCTTGTGGCGAAAGATCGGCATCAGCGCATCGCGTGAGGTGATCGCGCTCGTAATCGTCGCTTTCTTTCGAATTACCGGCAGCTCTTCCATACTCTCTTTCGTGCGTTACGGATGCAGTTGGTAATAGGCGCCGACACCGGATGTCGGAATGAATTTCCGCATTTTCGAAATTACATTCTGCGGAACGTAGAGCATGTCGCCCGATTCGATCTGCGCGTCTTCCTTCAGTTCGCGTCCTTCGAGAATGCGCTTAAGGTTTAGTGATCTCACTGCGTACCATTGGTCGTTCATGCGCCGGAAGAGAAGCACCTGCGAATGCTTGGCCGAATCGTTAAAGCCTCCCGCCTCCGCCACGGCTTCCGACGCCGACGTGTAGCCCCGCAGATCGTACTTGCCCGGCTTGTTCACCTGTCCGCTAACAATGAAGTACGGTTTGTTGAAATCCTTCAATTCGATCGTGACGATTGGGTCGTGCAGCACTTTTGCATAAGCAATCCGGATCGCCGTCGCAGCTTGGTCGGTGGTCATGCCTTCCAGATGAACGCTATCCGCGCCGGCGAGTGCCACGAATCCATCCGGCTCGATATTCACCGTCTGATTGAACTCGGGAGTAAGGGAAAATGTCAGGGAAACGACGTCGCTTGCGCAGAGCCGGTAACGTTCGTTGCGGCGCGGTAGGTCCGAATTTGCGCTGTCGCCTGCGAATGCGGTGCGGCTGCTCGAAGCGGCCGGCATCCCGCTGACCTGGCCCGGCGTCGCGATAGCCATCAGTGCGATCATTAAGCAACTTGCAACGAGCGAGATCGCTGCAAGGCGCGGCCCCCGCGCGCAGAAAGACGCCTGTCCCAAGTCCAACACCTTCCCCCCATGGTGCCGTGACTGAATCGGAGGTGCCTCGCCTCCGCGGCACAGAGCAATTTCTGGTGGTTGCAAAATATTTGGAAGCGGCATTTCCGACAAGAGAACGAATGTCACCACTAAGTTGACGCTTCGTACAGGATGAGGCTAGTGGTTTCTAAGTGCTTCCACCGGAGAGGGAAGTGTGTGAGGATTCGCGCGCTGACGCAGAGCCTACCGATGCCCGATGGATTGCGTCGATAGGCATATGTGTCTCTGTCCAAATAGAGACAAATGTACCTGTTCTTTCCTTGCGCGGCACTTCTCTAGATGCTTATAAAATTCCCGGAAATCCTGTGCTATCAACCTGATTGAGAGGTACGGCTTCCACACATCTGCCGATCTCAAGGTTGCCTCCGGGGGCTTTTCTCGCACGAGACGCACGCAAGTTCTTGCGCCGATTCGGTAGAAATACTGTCGCTCCATCGATGCCGTCGAATTCAAAAGAAAACAAATAAAAATTTTAGGATTTACAACTTAGCGGTTGCATTCGGTTCGATGCTTCCCTAGAATGCCGCAATCCCTTCCAGCTTCAAGGCCGCCTGAGGTTTTCGTGCGGGGAGCCAGCGGCACCTACAATTCTCTTTCTATTCTCATCGCGGAAGCGAATCAGATGAATTGTCAGTTGATTCAGGATTCTCTTTGCCGCGGGCGGAGCCGCATCACCGTCGTTGGAGCCACGATCGATGCCGTAGTGGCTCTTTCGTTGCTGAAAGAACGCGAGCCCGACGTCGCGATCATTAGCGCGCGACTGGTCACCGGTCCTGTCGATGGATTCGCATTGCTTCGCAACATCCATTCCCTAAGACTGCGGACTCGAATTGTCGTTTTGCTCGATTCGCGTGATCGCGAGCTCGTTGTCGACGCCTTCCGTTTTGGCGCTCACGGTGTCATATTTCGCGACGAGCCGGTAAGAATCCTCGCCAAGTGCCTTCGGGCTGTTCGTGACGGCCAGATCTGGGCCGGTAGCTTGTATCTTGGATATATTGTGGCAGCGCTCGCAAAGGCCATGCCCTTGCCGGCTCAAAATTTTCGCGGGGCAGACCGTCTTACCAGACGGGAAAGGGATATTGCTGCCGCGATTGCAGAGGGATTGAGCAATCGAGAAGCTTCCGCCCGGCTGCACCTTAGTGAAAGCACGGTCCGCAACTATCTCCAGCATATTTTTGACAAACTCGGGGTCTCCAGCCGCTCGGAGCTGATGCTCTTTTGGATCAATCGCTCGCTGCAGACGCCGCTCGGCCTTTATGAAGCTGGAGATGCGCCCAATGGCGATTCGCCATCTCACGCAGCAGCTAAAATGGAACCTTTTGACGCTGAGGCTCGCGGTCGGGCGGTCCGGAGAGCGCAGTAGATGTACCTGGCGTCGTGAATTGTACTTTGCTTGCATCGAGTACGACGGGTCGATCGAGAACTGCATCCAGCGTAGTACCGCGCGGCAATTCCGCATCGGGGCCACGGGTTAGAAGAACTGCTGCCAGGCCCGCTGCCGCTCCCGCGGCCACTCCAATGCCGGCGCCTTCACCTACGTGTCCGGACGCTGCGCCGATCCCAGCGCCTATTCCGGCTCCTGCCCCTGTCGTTCGTATCACCGTTCCAGCGTCCGAACCCTTATCGCTATCGCCCGTGATCGTCCCTTCGTTGTTTGTGGTTTCGCCGCCGCCCGTCCCCACATTGCTAGGCATCGCCGCGAGATTCACCTCGTAGGCGTTAGGAAGAATCATTGTGGTGAGCTTGATGGCAATTTGCGCCTTTCCCTTTATTTTTCCCGCTCGCCTTGCTTGCGTCACTTCGCCGCTAACGTAGGAGCCGGCTGGGATCACCACCTTCCCATCGACCATCACCGGAAAAACCGTTTCGAAATAGACCGGATCGCCGGGTCGCGCGCTGCGTGTTGAAATCGCATTGTGCAGCACGAGCGGCAAATGCGTGCCGGTCGGAACCACGATCTTCGCAGTGGATGATACTTTTGCGTCGGCGGACACGGAAGCCGCCGTGACCGGCGCGGTGGCAGTCGCCGATTGCTTCAACGGAATGGATTCGGGAGCAGCGGCGTTCATCGGCCCGGCCGGTTCCTGCAATTGCCCTCCGAAGCTAACCGATGCAAAAAGAAGGGCAAGCACGGGAGCCCATGCACGGATTGTCATCTTTCCCCCTTTGTCAGCTCAAGATGCGGTACCTCAATACTGGGATGCCCGTTCTGCCGGCCGGGAGTCGCCCGAAACATCTCCGGACATCTCATAATATCCGTCGGACCGACGGGAACGCCGTCCGGAAGTGCGGAAATTTATCCCCGCCGTAACTTGGCCACGAGAAGAGGCTTTAGCCCCTGAAGTCAAGGTTCTACGGCTCGCATGTATGAGATGATTCTCAAATCAAAAAAACCGTTTGCCCGGTCAAATCGAAACGCTTGCGGCATCGGATGTTTCGGCACGCCACTAGATTATCTATTCGGACCATGTACGATCTCGCTTTGGCATAGTGCTCGCGGTCTTGTTCATTGCCGCCAGGGAATTTGTCTCTCTTCGTGCGAACCATCCATCGAACGGGATAAGAATTTTCCTGCCGACAATGTGGACACGTCAGTTGAAGCTGCTTGGTTTCTTCTTTCTCAGTGTAAAAGCGCTTATCGTCCATTCGCCTATTTCGCCTCTCGATCTTCTAATTTAGCTCTTCAGCTTTACCTGCTGAGTGGAAAAAACCTCGTCCAGCGTTATCATTCGCAGTCCCATGTTCTTCCATCGTGGAATCCAGTGAGCCAGCGCCTCCACGGTGTGCGTACGGTCGCCATGCGCCATGCGATGATCGCCATCGTGCAGCAGGACGATATCCCCGCTACCGACGCGATGCAAGCGCCTGATAATCATCTCCGTTGGCTGCGGCTTCCAGTCACGCGCCAGTCGTGACCACATCACTACTCCTGCGCCGCCGCGCCGTGCGACAATCCCGTTCAGCCGCGGACTTCGGAAGCCGTAGGGCGGCCGCATCCATCGGGGTGCTACACCTGTGACGTTTTGAATTGCCTCATCGCAGCGAGCAAGTTCCTCGGAAATTCTGTCCACCGAGAGTAGAGGTAGCGCCGGATGCGAGTCAGTGTGGTTCCCAATCACATGGCCTCGCACCGAAATTTCGCATGCCAACTCCGGAAAAGCGCGAACATGCGTGCCAATTAGGAAGAACGTCGCTCGAATCGCGTGGCGGTCGAGCAAATCGAGCAGCTTCAGTGTGACTGCGGGATTCGGTCCATCGTCAAAGGTGAGTGCGATGGCCTGCGGGTCTCCGGTTTTTCGAATGGTTCGTCCGAAAAGTTGTGCCGACGGCACGCAAGCCGCCCAGGAGTAAGTCCCTGCCGCGCAACTGGTTCCGGCCAGGAGGATTTTCGCACGTGCCGCGCACTGTTTCCAGTCACGTGCGGCCACCCTGCTGTTGGATCACAGATCGAGTACTATGTCCGTACTTTCCACAATAGAAATCGAATTCCGCCCATGCTAACCTTCGCTGTTTTTGAAAGCTCGAGAAGAGCTAGTTTTAAGGAGGAAAATAGGGGCCATAAGAAAATTGCGAGACCATTTCTAATCGCAACTGCAAATAATTAAAACTCGATGTAACTCATTGAAAAGAAAGGGAGGATACCCTTTCTAATCGCAATCGCCAGCAGGAAAAAGCGAAAGGCGAAACTCCGCCAAGGATGGGTGGACAGTGATTCAAAGAGGCACACGTGTTGCGCTAGGAGACATAGCAGCAAGGCAGCCTTGCCGGCGCGAGTCGTAAGTTCCGCATAGTCAGTGGTTGGACGTAGCCCTTCATGGCAAACCGGATGCTCTTCTCATCCTGGAGGGGGAATGGCTCAACTAAATCAACAATCGCCCAGCTATCGCGTTGAAGTCTCCGGATGGGACGCCGCGGAAGCCTTCTTTTCCGAAAATACGGTGCTCTATTCTAGCGTCGGCGGGCATGAACTTGCTTTACGCTCGCGTTTGCGGGAAGGCGTAGTCATTTTCGTCAGACTCTTGCAGCCGTTCGGCGCCGACGAAAATTTCCCGGTACCGCATGTGGTGACAAGGAATTTGCCTGTGGCATTTGACGACCGCACCACCATGGCGATCACGAAGCTTCATCCGAGACTGTCGTACAGGCAATCGGCCGCGAAATTCGACGACGATCGAGCAAACTGCGCGTGATCTCGCCCCACAATGAAACTTGCGCAAACCGATTAATTGCGTCACGATAGCGCGCAATTTTAGGGGGGAATTACAAGGAGGCGCTCATGCGCGGGGTTTCAAGAAGGAGCTTCATCAAGAGTACAGCACTGGGAGTTTCGACGGCCGGTATTCTAGCTGCCAGCGGCCTGGGCCTATCGGCCGATCCATTAGGCCTACCGATCGGGTGCCAGACGTGGCCCGTCCGCATGATGATCCAGGAGGATTTCCCGGGCACCGTCAAGCAACTCTCCGATGCCGGCTTTCGGTCTATCGAACTATGTTCGCCCTTCAGCTATAAGCAATTTGCAGCCGTCGGCAACTACAAAGCACCGGAACTCAAAAAGATCCTCAGCGACAACGGCGTGATCTGCATCAGCTGCCATTTTAACGAGAAGGAGTTGCAGGACAATTCCTCAGAAAGACTCGCCTGGGCCAACGATGTCGGTTTGAAACAGATTGTTTTCCCGCTGCTCAACGGGCCAAAAAATCCGACCATGGACGACGTGAAACAAGCCGCCGACGTGCTCAACAAGGTTGCCGCGACGGTGGACGCAGCCGGCCTGCAACAAACGCTGCACAATGAAGGCTGGCTAGCGGCGACGACCACTGACGGCACGAAGGTCTACGACGGCCTTCTGAAGTACCTCGATCCCAAGCTTGTGAAATTCCAGTTCCAAGTTTCCGAAGTCGCGCACGGATTTGACGCCGTGGAGTATTTGACGAAATATCGCGGACGCTACATCTCAATGCACCTGCAAGGCTGGGATGCCACCAATAAGAAAATCGTCCCGATCGGAAGCACGAGCGACAGCTTGGATTGGAAAAAGATTTTCCAAGCGGCGAAAAAGGCCGGTATAAAGGACTATTACGTCGAGATGGATTTGGATTCGATGAAGGCCAGTGTGCCTTATCTTCACAAGCTGAAGGTCTAGCTCAACGCGAAAATCATTCCTTGGAAGGTGCGATCCCCAGCGATCGCATCTTCCTATATAAGTGGCTCCGTTCAAGACCAAGCGAAGCGGCCGCCTTGGTCATATTCCAGTGGTTTTCCGCCAGCTTGCGCAGTACGAATTCTCGCTCATACGCCGAACGCGCTTCCTGCAAGCTCTCGTACGGTTTTTGCGGACTCTTCGACGCCCCGCGGAAAAGTTCGGGAGGCAAATGATGTGGTTCGATCCGCGGCGACGGGCACATAATCACGAGCCGTTCCACCAGATTCTTTAGTTCCCGCACATTGCCTGGCCACGGATATCCAAGCAGCACTTCCGTAGCCGTCGCACTGAACTCCTTCCCTTTTTTTCCGTATTCTTCGCTAAATCTCCGAAGGAAGTGCGACGACAGAATCGGAATATCCTCCGTTCGCTCCCGCAACGCGGGCACATAAAAAGGAATCACGTTCAGCCGGTAAAAAAGGTCTTCGCGAAACGCATTTTTCGCGATTTCATCCTCGATCCTTTTGTTCGTTGCGGCGAGCACGCGCACATCCACGCGGACCGATTGATTCGAACCCAGCGGCTCGAAGCGCTGTTCCTCCAGCACGCGCAGCACTTTGGACTGCGTCTTCGAACTCATGTCGCCGACTTCGTCGAGGAAAAGCGTCCCGCCGTCTGCCTTCTGAAACTTCCCGACTTTGTCCTCGCTCGCGCCGGTAAAGCTTCCTTTGCGGTGCCCAAACATTTCAGATTCGATCAATTCCTCCGGAATCGCCGCGCAATTCACTTCCACAAAGGGCATCGCGCTGCGGGCGCTATGCGCATGGAGCGCTTTGGCAACCAGCTCCTTGCCGGTTCCGCTTTCGCCGTAAATCAACACTCGCCCATTGGTCGGAGCCGTCAGCGCGATCTGCTGCCGTAATGCTTTCATCGGTACGCTGGATCCCAAAATCTGTTGCCGCTCTTCCAATTCCGCGCGTAGTCGGCGATTTTCCTTTTCCAAGCGTAGATACTCAAGCGCGTTTCGCACGACCAAGACCGTCTTTTCAAGCGAGAGCGGCTTTTCCACAAAGTCGAAAGCGCCCAATTTCGTCGCGCGTACAGCCGTCTCGATATTTCCATGTCCTGAAATCATCACCGCCATGGGCGGCTCATCGCGCGTCTGCATCCTTTCGAGCGTTTCGAGCCCATCCATTTCCTTCAGCCACACGTCGAGCAACACGAGGTCGAACTCTCGCTCAGCGAGTTTTGCAAGGCATTCTTCTCCGGAGGCCGCAATGTGTACCTGATATCCTTCTTCGCTCAGTAAGGCGCCCAGCGACTCGCGAATGCCGTTCTCATCGTCTACGATCAGAATGGATGCTGTCATACGGTTCTATGAGAAGCGTTTCTCCCCAATCTCGGATGCTTCCTGCACCCCCTCCAGTTCTCTCTTCTCTATCGCCGGGAACCGGGTCACAAACCGGGTTCCGGTCGGTTGATTGTCCTCGGCGCGAATTGTACCGTTATGTTCGGCGACAATGCGGCTAGCGATCGCTAGCCCCAGTCCGGTTCCACGCTCTTTCGTCGAAAAGTGCGGAAGAAAAAGTCGCTCTTTGTCTTTGGGAGATATGCCGTGTCCGCTGTCGGCGACCACAATCTCCACTGCATCTCCATCGCCGCGAGCGTGAGTCGTAACGGTAAGAATCCGTACGGTCGCGCCCTCCATGGCTTCAGCTGCATTGTCGATGAGATTCGCCAGCACGCGACGCATCAATTCCTCGTCGGCTTTCACCGGAGGCAAATCGCGTTCATACTCGGTCCGGATCGTCACTCCATCTAGACGGCCCTCGAATAACTGCACCGCGCTACGGACGACCGCGTTTACGTCTGCCGGGGCGAGCCTTGCGGCTGGAAATCGGGCGAATTGCGAGAATTCTTCCACCAAGGATTCGAGTGTTTGCACTTCGCGCTCAATCAATCCGGCACATTGCGCCGCCATGGCTTCGAATTCCGTCGACGTGTGCTCTCCTCGATTAGCCGCATGGCGCTCCAAATACCGCAGCATCCTTTGCGCAGAAAGTTGAATGGGTGTTAAGGGGTTCTTAATCTCATGCGCAATTCTCTGCGCAACTTCCTGCCACGCGGCTGCCCTCTGCGCCCTTAGAAGCTCGGTCAGATCGTCGATCGAAACGATAAATCCGGGATTCGAACGCCTTGGCCCCAGCGAACTGACAGTTACCGCCGCCCGCACTAACTTGCCGCCCGTCGCTATTTCGATTTCGCGTGACGCCGCTCCCATTCGCAGCGAACGCCTCATCAGGTGCATCGCGGCTCGCGCCGCCTCCTCCCCGAGCAAATCCTCCAGCGTTCGAGCATTCCTCGCATAGTCGCCCAGAATGCTTGCCGCCGCCGAATTAACGCGAACCACTTCGCCCGCTTCGTTCAGCGAAACGACGCCGGTCGGAATATTCTCCAGGACCGTTTCCATCAATTTCCGGCGCCGCTCGCCTTCTTCAATCGCTGTTTCAAGGCTTGTCGTAAATTCGTTTATCTGCCGCCGTCCTTCGCCCAGTTGCTCAGTCATTTTGTTGAATGAGCGAATTAACGTTCCCAGCTCATCTTTGGCAAATAGCGTAATTCTGTGAGCGAAATTTCCGTGCGCGACTTCACTCGTTCCATCAAACAGCGCCTGGATCGGCACGGTAACCTGCTTGGCAAGAAATACCGCAACCCATGTCGTTGCGAAGAGCAGAAGGAGCGTGATTAATCCGAGGCCGGTAAGAATGGTTCTCTTATACTCCGCCAGATTCTCCCGCTGCTGATTGTAAGTTGCGGTTTGCGATTGGATGTCTGTGTAACGCTGCAAGAAATCGCTCGGGACCATTTTCGCAACGACCATCGTTCCACCGAGGCACGGCGTGCTGCCCCCGATGTACGTCCCTCGCGACCCGGCCCAGATTTCCGCTCCGTTTGGCAAGCTTTGTGCCAGTCGTAATCCATTCGCGTCTCCAAAGAGGGCCGCATTGGCAAAGCTCGGCTTTTGACCTTGTGCGGCGTAAAACCAGATCGTGTCCTCATCCGGTGCCGCCGCACGAATCACGTTCTCAGGAGTCGCTCCCTTTTTCGCGACAATATCGCAGGAGGCCTTTGCCTGCTGCGTGCGCCGGACTTGCCCGCTTGCCACTAATTCGTCTAGCAGAGCCTGGCTTTGCGAATTCGCCACTTCAAGTGGGTGCGGAAACCACAAGTTCAGCGTGTGGTTCAGCAGGGCATAGCTGAAGAACGCCATGAAGACGATCGGCAGTAGTGACACTCCCGTCGCACCGATCACCATTTTCGTCTTGAATCGGGATGTGAAGCCGCCGCCGCGGTCCGCCTTCAATCGCAACAGCGTCCGCGCGAAGATCATCACGAAAACGCCGAAAGTGCCGACGATCAGACACTCCAGCGCGAAGAAAATCGCCAGCGTGGTGCTGTCATGCGGATAGAACGGCATTCGCCCGCCCAACGCGATGACGGCAGCCGTAAGCAGCAGGGCGATGCTTATGCCCACGACTAGTCGTACTCGTCTTTGCCCTCTTCCTTTCAATTCTTTTCTTTCTCCAAGAGATATTTGGATCTGACTACCGCCGTTCGGCTAAATATCGCCCCAGTGGGCATTCGCCGCAAAGCGGCTCGATCGTGCGACAGTATTTCTTTCCAGTCTGCACAATCAACGCGTGAAATTCGTTAAACCGCGCTGCGTCGCCTGGAAATCGCCTTTCAAAAATCCACCGCACATCCTCATACTTGGCGTCTTTCTCAGTCCACCCATGCCGCGCGAGCATCCGTTTTGTGTAAGCATCAACGACGAATACGGGGTGACCACCTGCATAGAGCAGTATGGAATCGGCCGTCTCAGGCCCGATGCCAAAAATTCCCAGCAGTTGTTCCCGCAGCGCCGCTGTCGGCTGAGCGAACATGCGTTTGAGTGACCCGCCGTATTCATACCGCAAGAACATGCAAAAGGTTTTCAGCTTTCGCGCCTTTTGCCGGAAATAGCCCGAAGGCCGGATGAGTATTTCGATCTTCTGGTGAGATGCCCTTTCGATGGCCGACGGCGTAAGCAATCTCGCCCTTCGCAAGTTTGCGATCGCTTGTTCCACGTTCTTCCATGAGGTGTTCTGCGTCAAAATCGCCCCCACGATCACCTCGAAGCGGGTCCGCCCCGGCCACCAGTGTTGCGGGCCGAAAGCCGTGAACAGCGAGTTGTAGTACTCGTCTAGCGGTGGGTCTCCGGAGACCATTGCTGGTGCCAGTTCGGCATTTTCAATCGGAATAATCCCTGACAATGGTGACGAAACCAGGGAATCATGCGCAGTATTGGCCATAGATTAGCGAGCTCACCAGAGCACGGTACTGCCGTCGCAACCCTCAAGAACGTGTGTTGTAACTTTACCACAGCGTCGTGTCGCTTGCGACGGCGTGAGCGGCGCGGGCATCGCTTAAGCTGCTGCATTTTTTCGGACGTGCATTGCGTCACGAATCTGATGAAGTGCTTAAGTGGTTTGTTCCCCGAGCGGCTTCCGGTAGTATGAATTGTTTATCCAGGCATACTAAGCGCAATGAAAAACAAAAAGCCACGGACGATCGCCAAAGTACTAGCTGCAAACCGAGGTGAAATCGCTATTCGCATTCTCCGTGCAGCCAATGAACTTGGACTGCGCACCGTCGGTATCTATTCGCAGGAAGACCGGCTCAGCCTGCACCGGTTTAAGGCCGACGAGGCCTATCAGGTAGGCGCCGGAAAGGGGCCGGTCGAGGCGTACCTCGACATCGACAGCATTATCGATATCGCGCAGGAGAAAAAGGTGGACGCGATTCACCCCGGCTATGGCTTTCTTTCGGAGAACCCGAAATTGGCTAGGGCCTGCGCCGCGGCCGGGATCACGTTTATCGGCCCTACGCCGGAATTGCTGGAGTTGCTCGGTGACAAGACTGCGGCGCGGCGACTTGCGGCGGCGGCTGGTGTTCCCGTGTTGCCCGGGACCGAAGAGGCTGTCGCTTCGGCTGAAGAAGCGAAGGACATTGCGCGGAAAATCGGATTCCCATTGATCGTGAAAGCGGCGATGGGCGGCGGCGGACGCGGCATGCGTGTCGTGCTGGAAGAATCACAGCTCGATGCCAAGCTGGAAGAGGCCCGCGGGGAAGCGCTTGCGGCATTCGGCGACGGTTCGGTTTTTCTGGAAAAATACCTCCCGCGCGCGCGACATCTTGAAGTGCAGATACTGGCCGATCAGCATGGCAACATCATCCATTTGTGGGAACGCGATTGCTCGGTGCAGCGGCGCCACCAGAAGGTGGTGGAAGTTGCTCCTGCGGCGAATCTTGCGCCGGAAGTTCGCGAGCAGCTTTGCGAATCGGCGGTCCGCATCGCGCGGCAAGCGAAATACCGGAATGCCGGGACGGTTGAGTTCCTTTATGACGTGGATGCCGAGAAATTTTATTTTATAGAGGTGAATCCGCGCATTCAGGTAGAGCATACCGTGACGGAAGTCGTGACCGGCATCGATTTGGTGCGTGCGCAGATTCAGGTGGCGGAGGGGCACAAGCTGCACGAGCCGCCGCTGTCGCTGCCCGAACAAGGCAACGTGCCGCTCTATGGCGCAGGGTTGCAGTGCCGCGTCACGACTGAGGATCCTGAAAACCACTTTGCACCGGACTATGGCAAGCTGACGACCTATCGATCGCCGGCCGGATTCGGCATTCGGCTTGACGGTGGCTCTGCATACTCTGGGGCGCGGCTTGCGCCTTTTTACGATTCGCTGCTGGTAAAGGTGACAGCGTGGGATTTGAACTTGCAAGGGGCGTGCCACCGGATGGATCGGGCCCTGCGGGAATTTCGTATACGAGGCGTGAAGACGAACATTCCGTTTCTCGAGAACGTCGTCAATCATCCAAAGTTTCAAAACGGCCAGGTCACGACGGCCTTTCTCGATCAATCGCCTGAGCTATTTCGATTTGCCAGCCGCGCGGATCGCGCGACGAAGCTGCTCTCGTATCTCGGTGATGTGATTCTCAACGGCAATCCAGAGGTGAAGGAAAAGAAGGCACCGTATCCGTTTGAACCGCCCGCGATTCCGCACGCGCCCTCCACGGCCCCGCCTGCCGGCACGCGGCAACTTTTGAAGAAACTCGGGCCGCGCAAATTCGCGCAGTGGGCGCGCAAAGAGAAGCGGCTGCTTATCACCGACACCACGTTTCGCGATGCGCACCAGTCGCTCCTTGCAACGCGCGTGCGTACGTACGACCTGCTTGCCACGGCGTCCGCAGTGGCGCATCGATTGCCGAGTCTTTTCAGCATGGAAGTGTGGGGCGGCGCGACCTTCGATTCGTCGATGCGATTTTTGCATGAAGATCCGTGGCAACGGCTTCGCGAGCTACGGCAGAGAATACCGAATATCTGCTTCCAAATGCTGCTTCGCGGTGCGAATGCCGTCGGGTACACGTCTTATCCGGACAACGTGATTATTGAGTTTGTGCGCGAGGCGTTTGCACAGGGCGTCGATATTTTTCGCATATTCGATTCGCTAAATTCGATCGACAACATGCGCGTTTCAATGGACGCGGTGCTGGACGCCGGCGGCGTGTGCGAAGCGGCGATCTGCTATACGGGCGATATTTTCGATAAATCACGGCCGAAGTATTCGCTGAAGTATTACGTTACGATGGCGAAGTAGCTCGAAAAGCTGGGTGCGCATTTTCTAGGCATCAAGGACATGGCCGGGCTTTGCCGGCCCTATGCTGCATTCCAACTGGTGAAGACGTTACAGCAGGAGATCGGCATTCCGATTCATTTCCATACGCACGATACGAGCGGAATCAATTCTGCTTCCGTGTTGAAGGCGTGCGATGCCGGTGTGAACGTGGCGGATGCTGCTGTCTCCTCCATGAGCGGCGTCACGAGCCAGCCAAATCTCAATTCGATTGTCGAAGCTCTGCGTAATACGCCGCGGGATACCGGCCTCGATATCGACACGCTTAATGAGTGCTCGGATTATTGGGAGGTGGTACGGACGTATTACGCGCCGTTCGATTCCGCGCCGCGCGCGGGCTCGGCGCGCCTTTATCAGCATGAGATTCCCGGTGGCCAATTCACGAATCTACGGGAACAGGCTACTGCGATGGGACTGGGGCATCGTTGGCGGGAAGTCGAGAGCACGTATGCGGAAGTGAACCAACTCTTTGGTGACATCGTGAAGGTCACGCCTTCGAGCAAGGTGGTGGGCGACATGACGCTTTTTTTGATGTCGCGCGAGATGCGGCCGCAAGACGTATTGAAACTCGATATGCACCACGACGTGTCGTTTCCAAATTCCGTCGTCGAAATGTTTCAAGGCGCGTTGGGAGTACCGCCGGGCGGCTGGCCGAAGAAATTGCAGCAAATTATTCTCCGCGGCGCGAAGCCGGATCGTGGACGGCCAAGTGCATTGCTGGAGCCTGTCAATTTCAATGCCGCGAAGCAAGCGCTAGAGAAGAAGGTTGAGCGGACCGTCCGGCATGATGAGCTGTTAAGTTCGCTGCTTTATGCTGACGTGTTTGCGAAATTCGACGCATTTCGGAAGGCATATGCCGACGTGAGCGTTTTGCCGACGCCTGCATTCCTCTATGGATTGCGGCCAGACGAAGAAATTACGGTGGAGATCGAAGCCGGCAAGACGCTGATTATTCGTCTTCTTACCGTTGGCGAGGCGCATCCTGACGGCTCTCGAACGCTCTTTTTCGAGCTGAACGGACAGCCGCGCGAAGTCCGTGTTCGAGATAAATCGCTGAAGATTGTGGCGCGAGCACATCCAAAGGCGGACCCCGCAAATCCGGGCGATGTTGCAGCGCCTGCGTCGGGCGTCATAACGGGAATCACGGTACAAGTGAATCAAACGATCCAGCGTGGTGAAAAGCTAATGACGCTCGAAGCGATGAAGATGCAGTCGAATATTTATTCGCCGGTTGCGGGACGCATTGCAAAGATTCTCGTGTCTGCTAATCAGAGCGTGGAAGCGAAAGATTTGCTTTTGACTATCGTTTCTTGAGACTCGGTTTGTCGATTGGCGCGATGCCGGTTTGTTCGGCAGCCAGCTTGCCGGTGTAAATTGCCATGCCGACGGCGGCGTGCATACCAAGTTTTTCTAGCGCGTTTACTTCACGCATGCTGCGAATGCCACCCGCGGCGGTGACTGGCAATTTCGTCGCACGGCGCAAGGAGCGAAACCATGCCAGATTCGTGCCTTTCATGGTTCCTTCATTATCGACAAATGTGCACAGAAACCCAGAGCAATAGGGCTCCAGTTTCGGCATCACGTCTTTCGGTCTCAATTTCAGGCGCTCTCGCCAACCGCGAATGACGATCTGCCCGCCTTCCGCGTCGAGCGCAATGATGACGTTTCGGCGCTTCGCTCTTGCGGCCAAAGCCTTAAGAAAGTCTTCGCTAATGTCTCCGTCGCGAAAGGCCGCGCTGCCCACGATTACTTTTGCCGCGCCCCAATCAAGCAATTGCTGCGCACGCGCGACGTTTCGCACTCCGCCGCCTACGCGTACTTCCATTGGTGCGGCCGCGCAAATGCGCTTGATCCAGCGGCCGTTCGAGCCCTTGCGCATCGCCGCGTCGAGGTCGATCACATTCAAGATCGGATATCCACGAAAACGCTCGAGCAAGCCAAGCACGTCCGTGACAGATAGCGCGAGCTTGCGTCCACGCACAAGCTGTACAGCTTTTCCGCCTTGAAGATCAATGCAGGGAACAATCATCCGATTTTTCCTCGTATGCAGGTACCGGAAGTCATTTGCTTAGTCGCACGGGTACGTGCCGCCGATGCAGAAAGTCCTTCAGCGCGCCTATCGAATGCGTTTCCTGGTGAAAAATAGAAGCTGCCAGCGCGGCATCCGCGCGCCCTCTTTCGAAAACGTCAAAGAAGTCTTCGAATGTACTCGCACCGCCCGACGCGATCACCGGCACAGAGACGGCGCTGGCGATCGTGGCCGTCAATTCACAATCAAAACCGGTGCAAGTGCCATCGCGATCGATCGAAGTGAGAAGAATTTCTCCCGCGCCGCGCGACACGGCCTCACGCGCCCATTTTTCGGCATCGATACCAGTTGCGTCGCGGCCGCCGCGCGTATAGGCCTCCCAACCTTTGCCATTTCGCTTCACATCGATGGAAAGAACGACGGCCTGTGCACCGAACTGCTGCGCCAGCTCTGAAATCAGCTCCGGCCGCTTGATCGCGGCAGTGTTCAGCGTCACCTTATCCGCGCCTGCGCGGAGAACGGCGCGTCCTTGCTCCATCGAGCGAATTCCACCGCCCGCCGTGAGTGGAATATTCAAGTGTTGCGCCACGCGGCGAATCGTCTCAAGAAAGGTTTCGCGGCCCTCGTGTGTCGCGCTGATATCCAGGAAAACCAATTCATCCGCGCCTTCCCCGTTGTAGCGCGCGGCGAGTTCGGCGGGATCGCCCATGTCACGCAACCCTTCGAACTCGACGCCTTTTACGACGCGTCCGGCATCGACATCAAGGCAGGGAATTATCCTGCGGGCGAGGGTCACTGCACCGTCTCCACAAAATTGCGCAGGACATGAGCGCCAGCTTCGCCGGATTTTTCTGGATGAAATTGCACGGCGAGAAGATTGCGCTGCTCGACGACCGCCGCGAACGCCATGCCATGGTCGCATGCTGCGGCGGTAGGCGCATTCTCCGCAGGCGCTGCAAACGAATGCGCGAAATAGAAGAAGGCGTCCTCGGGCACTCCCTTCAGCAATGCACTACTTTGCAGGCGCCGTAGCTGATTCCAGCCGATATGCGGCGATTTCACATTCGCGGGCAAGGCGCGCACTTTGCCCGGAAGAAATCCTAGCCCTCGCTCTCTGGGCGATTCTTCGCTTGTCTCGAACATTGCCTGAAGCCCAAGGCAAATGCCCAGAATCGGCACGCCTTCGCCGAATGCCTTTTGCAATGGCTCAACGAGACTCTTTTCTCTCAGCCCGTTTACAAACGCGGAAAAGTGGCCCACCCCTGGCAAGACAATGGCCTTCGCAGAAGAGATGTGCGCCGCCTCGGTTGCGAGCTGTGTCTCGACGCCTAGGTTTGCCAATGCGCGCTCGACCGACGGCAAATTGCCTGCCCCATAGTCTACAATCGAGATCTTCACAGTAGCCCCTTCGTTGATGGCAAAACATGCCGCAACTGTTTATCCCGCGTTACTGCGAACCGTAGCGCCTTCGCGAATGCCTTGAACATGGCCTCGACTTGGTGATGTGAAGAGCGTCCATAGATCAGGCGTAAGTGAACGTTTGCCGCTGCCGCCTGTGCGAATGCACGGAAAAAGTCCTCGAGCAATTCGGTTTGGAAGTCGCCCACACTGCGAGCGGCTGGCTTCCACTGAATTACACAGTACGCGCGACCCGAAAAATCGAGCGCCGCTGCCGCCAGGCAATCGTCCATCGGCATCAGAAAGTAGCCGGCGCGCAAAATCCCGCGCTTATCTCCGAGCGCTTCTTTAATAGCCTCGCCGAGCGCGATTCCCACGTCTTCAACCGTGTGATGCTGATCGACGTCCAAATCGCCACGAGCTTGCAAATCCAAATCCATCGCGCCGTGGCGGGCGATCTGCTCAAGCATGTGGTCGAAGAAACGCACACCGGTCGAAATAGTCGCGTTGCCGCGGCCATCGAGATTCAGCTTGATACGAATGTCCGTTTCTTTTGTCTTTCTGTGCAGCGCCGCTTTTCTCATAGGATCGCTTCCAGTTCGCGCAATAGCCGACGCGTTTGGTCCAGAGTCCCGATAGTGATTCGCACATAGCCTTCGCCGCGAAAATCGCTGGAACGATCGCGGACAAGAATGCCTCTGCGCGCGAGAGTCGCGACAATTTTCCTGGCGCGCGCACCGAAATAGACGAGGACGAAATTGCCCGCGCTGGGGAAGTGCTTCACGCCCAGTCGCACGAGTGCATTGGCAAGCTCTCGCTTGCCTTCATCAACTTCGCGAACGGTACGCCGGATAAACTTCCTATCCTTAATTGCCGCTCGGGCCGCCGCCAGGGCCGCGGCATTCACGGGATACGGTGATTGGGCTTTGCGCATTACGGCGGCAAGCTTGCTATACACGAGAATGCATCCTAGCCGCAAGCCTGCCAGCCCCGCTGTTTTGGAAAATGTTCGAGTAACAATCAAATTTGGATAACGGCGAATCCATGGAATCACGGTGATGCCGGAGAACTCGAAGTAGGCTTCGTCCACAACGACCATCGTGCGCGAAGCAGCGTTGAGCAGCCGTCGCAATTCATCTTGCGAAAGGACCGCGCCGATGGGGCTGTTCGGATTTGGCAGGAACAATACGCGAGGGCCCTTGCCCAGTGCGATCAGTACATCGTTCCAAGGAAAGTCCATCTTTGCATCGTAACGAGGCGCGGCTATGTGGGCGCCTGCCAATTCAGAATAAAAACGGTACATGGCATACGTAGGCTCGACGAGCAGCACCGTATCTCGCGCCTCGACGAACGTATTCACGATAAGACTCAGCGCTTCATCGGTCCCATTCGTGAGCAGCAGTTCCGTCGGCTCCACTCGAAAATAACGCGCCACTTTGCGGCGTACCGTCTCCTGCTCGGGATAGGCTGAGACGGTATTGGCCGTAAGCTTTGCCAACGCACGGAGCACGGAAGGTGAACAGCCGATTGGATTCTCGTTGAAGTCCATGCGCAATTTCTCTGTACGGCCTTCCAGCGGAGGGTGATACGCGCGCATCTTTTCCACAGCCGTGCGCGCTTTAATAGCGCCCTTCATCGGCGTACCTCGACGGAGCGTCCGTGTCCCAAAAGATTTTCCGCTTGCGCGAATTCAGCGGCCACAGGCGCGAGTCGCGCAAATCCGGATGGCGATACTTCCTGAACGCTGATGCATTTCACGAAGTCTGCAACGGAAAGGCCGCCGCGCGTCCTCGCCATCCCGGCAGTAGGAAGAACGTGATTGGTGCCGGTTGCGTAATCGCCGAACGTCTGCGCACTCCAATCGCCCAAGAAGATGCTGCCTGCGGAGGTGATTTTAGCCAGCAGAGGTTTTATGTCGCCGCTGATCGTCAGATGCTCGGGTGCAAATGTGTTTATGAAGCGCGCGCCTTCGGCAGCAGTTTTTGCCACTAGTATCGTCCCATTGGTTGCGAGCGACCGGCGCGCGAGATTGTTATCCGGCAGCTCGGTGAGTTGGGATTCGACGGCTTTCGCGACAGAGCGCGCAAGGGGCGTCGATGTTGTGACAAAGATGCAGACCGCGTCCGGATCGTGCTCGGCTTGGGCGATCAAATCGGCTGCAATGAATTCCGCTTTTCCGTTCGTCGCAAAGACAATCGCCTCGGTCGGGCCGGCGAGCATATCGATGGAACAATCATTACTCACAAGCCGCTTCGCAGCGGCGACAAAGCGGTTTCCGGGTCCACAGATTTTGTCCACGCGCTCGATTGACTTAGTTCCGTAAGCTAGAGCTGCGATAGCTTGGGCCCCACCGATGCGTGCGACACGATCAATCCCGAGTCGAGCGGCGGCGGCAATCAGAGCGACTCCGGGTTGCGGGCTCGTAACAAGAATGCGTTTTACGCCCGCAACTTGCGCCGGAATCACTGTCATCAGAAGAGTGGAAACCAATGAAAATCTGCCACCGGGTAGATAGCAGCCGACTGAATCGATCGCGCGGACGATCTGGCCGGCGCGGACACCAGCCTCAACTTCGATCGTCCACTCTGGGGGTCGCTGCTTGTGCGCAACTGCGCGAATGTTTCGGGCGGCATGATCGATCGCGGCGAGAAATTCTCGCGAAACGCGCTTGCTTGCATCGCGCATTTCTGCGGGCGAAACCCAGAGGTTCCGGTTATCGATCTGGACGCAGTCGAATTTCTTTGTAAGGGCAAATAGCGCTTCATCGCCGCGATTTCGCACATCCGCGATGATCCGTGCCGCAACCGGTTCAGCCGCACGATCGGTGGCGCGCCGCGAAGAGAGAATCTTCGCTTCCGTCAATTTGTTCAGCGGCAGAATGCGCATCAGTAGACGACCTTGTTCAACGGGTATTCGACGATGCCCTCTGCGCGAGCCGCTTTCAGCTTTGGGATAATTTGCCGTGCCGTCTTTTCTTCAATAATCGTGTTGATCGCCACCCATTCGGGGTCGCTGAGTTGGGCGACAGTCGGATTGCGCAGCGCCGGCAGCGCGGCGAGCACATTGTCCAAATCTCCCTTCCGCACGTTAAGCATCAGTCCGACGCGGTTGTAGGCTTTGATCGCACCGTCGAGCAGAAGCATCAGGTTGCCGATTTTTTCGCGTTTCCAGGCGTTTTGCAGCGCGTTGCGATTCGCGATGAACACCGTCATCGATTCCATTAGCGTATCGACAACGCGCAAATGATTCGCCCGCAAAGAACTACCCGTTTCCGTGACCTCAACGATAGCGTCCGCCAGTTGAGGAACTTTCACTTCGGTGGCGCCCCAGGAAAATTCGACACGGGCGCTGACGCCGTGCTTGGCGAGATATTTTTCCGTCATTTTCACGGCTTCGGTGGCAATCACTTTTCCTTCGAGATCGCGCACGGACTGCATGAGCGAATCTTCCGCCACGGCCAGTACCCAGCGGACGCGCCCCAGGCCCGTCTTCGAGTAAACCAGTTCACCCACTTGCTCCACTTCGGCGCCGGTTTCGATGATCCAGTCCTTACCTGTCAGCCCCGCGTCCAGAGCGCCGCTCTCGACATAACGCGGCATTTCCTGCGCGCGGACGAGCATGCATTCTATTTCCGGATCGTCGATCCCGGGAAAGTAGCTGCGCGAGCCGATCGAAATCCGCCAGCCCGCTTTTGCAAAAAGCTCCACAGTCGATTCCTGAAGGCTGCCTTTTGGAATGCCCAACTTCAAGCGGCTCATTTAATTCTTCGCCTTTCCGTAGAGCTCGTCGGGCGAAATCACGCGCTCGGCAATGACGCTTGCCTCGCCGTCGCGCGCCACGCGGCGGAAGAAGCAACTTCGATATCCCTCATGGCAGACAGCGCCGCCTTCGAGCGTAACGCGCACAAGCAGCGCATCCTGATCACAATCGACGCGCATTTCGCGCAGAATGAGCTTCTGGCCGCTCGTTTCGCCCTTGGTCCAGAGCTTCTTGCGCGACCGGCTGTAAAACGTTACATAGCCGGTTTCCTGAGTCTTGGCCAGCGCCTCGCGATTCATAAAACCAAGCATTAAGACCTCGCCGTTTTTGTCGTCTTGGACGATCGCTGGAATGAGTCCGTTTTCTTTTTCAAAATCCAATTCCATAGCTTGTTGCCTCTCGAATCTGCTGTTTTCACTTGCGTTCATGTGCCGAAAAACAAAAAGCCCGCTGACGCTCACCGCGTCAGCGGGCCTATCAGTCCAGGTATTTCTGGCTTCTAGCCACACCGCCGCGGGTTTATATGGTGATGATGGCTATGGTGATGCACCCGCAGCAGTTTCATAACGCATTCAAAATTAGGGCAACTGGTTCGGTTTGTCAAGTAATCATGTGTATTTTGCCAGAAGCTTTGTGATAATCGGTCTACCGCAGCAGGTCTTCCAACTGCACCTTCGCATCGGTTTTCGCATCGCGATATTTCACGATCACGGGCGTGTAGAGGGATAGGTTCCACTCCTTCCCGCGCCCGTGCGGGATTGCCCGGGAACCAGCCACTAGGACGGCATTTTCCGGGATTATCAGCGGTTGATCGTCGCTCGCGGTATGGACGGCGCCGTTCACGATGTCGTACACGGGCGTCGAGCGATTCAGGATTGTGCCTGTTCCCAGCACGGCGCGGCGCTTAACCACCGTGCCCTCATAGACCCCGCAATTTCCTCCGACGAGCACCTCGTCTTCGACGATTACCGGCAGTGCGCCGACAGGCTCGAGCACACCTCCAATTTGTGCCGCGGCCGAAAGATGGCATTTCTTTCCGATTTGGGCGCAGCTTCCCACAAGCCCGTGCGAATCGACCATTGTGCCTTCGTCCACAAAAGCTCCCGCATTGATAAACATCGGCGGCATGCAGGTAACGCCACGCGCTACATAACATCCGTCGCGAACGCTCGATCCGCCCGGGACGATGCGTACACCTGAGGTAGCGTCGAACCGCTTCACAGGGTATGTGGACTTATCGAAAAATGGCTGCCGTGTATCGTCGATGGACATGTCGACGATGGCGCCCATGCGAAACCCGAGCAGAATACCTTTTTTTACCCAGGTGTTCACGCGCCATCCGCTGTTTGCGGAGGAATCTGGTTCGGCTGCGCGAATCTTGCCGGCGTTTAGGCCATTCTTGAATTCTTGAAAAAGGCGCCGGTCGTGCTCGCTGTATTCGATCGCACCCGCGTCGAAGAGTCGCTCGATTTCAGCTTGCAGCATAGATTTTCTGCGTCAGCAAGCTCGTGGATTCAAGCACACTGCGGACTCTTGCCAAATTTTCTACCTTTGGAGGAACGAGCGGAAGTCGAAACAATGGCTCGCATAGACCCATCAGCGCGAGCGCCGACTTCACGGGGATTGGGTTGGTCTCAATAAAATTTATTTCCATTAACGGGAACCAGCGATTGTGCAACTCGCGCGCGGCGGCGAAATCGTGCGCATTGGCCAGTTTTGCAATGCGCGTCATTTCCGCGGGAATCTCATTGGATGCCACGGAAATTACGCCGCGCCCACCGAGCGCCATGAGCGGCAGCGTTATGCCGTCGTCGCCGGAAAGTACGGTAAAATCCTTCGGCACCGCCGCGAGAATAGTTGCCATTTGCGAGATGTTTCCGGAGGCTTCCTTCACGCCCACGATATTTTCGATCTGCGCGAGACGGACAAGAGTGGATGGCTCGATGTTGACGCCAGTGCGGCCAGGAATGTTGTACACAATAATGGGAAGGGAAACGCCTTCGGCAAGTGCCTTGTAGTGCTGGTACAGGCCTTCCTGCGTCGGCTTGTTGTAATAGGGCGCGACCGACAAAATGCCGGTTGCGCCGCACGACGCAAACTCGCGCGCCATTTCGATCACGTGAGCGGTGTTGTTGCCGCCGGCGCCTGCAACGACGGGCACCTCACCGCGTGCTTCCTCGACTGTGATCTTGACGACTCGGACTTGTTCTTCATGGCTGAGGGTAGGGCTTTCACCCGTCGTCCCGCATGGTACGAGGAAATCGATGCCTGCGTCGATTTGGCGCCGAAGCAATCGCCGCAGCGCCTCCTCATCCAGGGAAAGGTCGCGTCGAAAGGGCGTGACCAGCGCAGTGCCGCATCCCGTAAACATTTCTTCCTCCCGCAAAAAAGCAAGCGCTACAGCTCGTTCACAATCTCGCGAAACTCGAAAAAACCCTTCTTACCGGCGACCCAGCGTGCCGCACGCAGCGCCCCACGTGCAAAACCGTCCCGTCCTCGCGCCGTATGGCGGACCGTGATGGTATCGTCAGCAGAATCGAATCCAATCTCGTGCGTGCCTGGATGCACGCCGGCGCGATTGCTGCCCGTGTCGATGGGCCTATCATACCCGCTCTTTTTCATTTGTTCGACCAGCGCGAGCAGAGTGCCTGAGGGCGCGTCCTTTTTCGTCGAGTGATGTATCTCCCAGGCCCATGCGCCATATTCTTTCTGGCGGGCAAACAACTCAGCGGCTTCGGCAACAACTTGCGAAAAAATATTCACGCCAACGGAAAAGTTAGCCCCCCATATAAGCCCGGTGCCAGCTTTTTTGACAGCCTCCCGCGCACGCGTCATATCGGCTAACCAACCCGTGGTACCGACGATGGTATTTACTCCCAAGCGAGCGAGCCGTTCAATGTGTTCGATTGCCGTAGCCGGGGTCGAAAATTCCACTGCCGCATCGATGCCGCGAAAATTCTCGGCTGTCATTCCCTCAAAATGAGCGTTGCTGTCGATATCCAGCCGCAGGCGCACGTCGCAGCCATACTCTGGAGCGAGCCGCTCGATGCTGTGTCCCATTTTCCCGTACCCCACGATCGCCAGATTCATGTCTCGCGTACGCTCTCCTCAAACCTGCGAAGCCAAATCCCATTAAGCTGCCAACAACTTTTGCACAATTTCGGCATAAATCCCGACTGCTTCGTTCAATTCGCGCTTGGAGATCTTCTCATCCGGCGTATGTGCCACGTGAATACTGCCGGGACCGATCAGCAGGGGCTTGCCCCAGCTTCCATTGAACACCGGGATATCGGTCGTAAATGAAACCACGCACGTTTCCAGGCCTTCCACGCGTTCCATTTTTATTGCGGGTATGCACAGCACTTCCTTGATATCCACGCGGCCATTGCCGGCCGCTGCCAACGCCGCACGCAATGGCCCTGGATCACCAACCAATCGCACAAGAATCTCCGCCTTGGCGGCGTCGGAAATGACGTTAGGGGCGCGCCCGCCCGTCAGCGTGCCGATATTTAATGTGCTTGGGCCAAGCAACGAATCGGTTGGCAACGGCACTCGTCGGATCGCTTCGAGGCTATCGAGCAGGGCATTGATCGCCGATTCGCCGAGTTCGGGGTACGCCGAATGCGCCATTCGTCCCTTTGCAGCCACCTCAAGTCTCAACGCACCTTTTGAAGCGAGGGCCAGTTTGTTCTCCGTCGGCTCCCCATTTACTAAATAGCGAGATCCGCGCGGCGAGCGGCTTGCCATCGCTGCGCCTGCGCTGCTTCGCTCTTCGCCGACCACGAACAACAGACCAAAATTCCGCACGCCATTTGCCAGCAGCCGTTCTGCCGCCGCAATCATTGCGGCGATAATGCCTTTCGCGTCGCATGATCCGCGTCCATAGACGTAATCGGCATCTTCTCGCGATGGAACAAAGGGCGGCACTGTGTCCATGTGCGTCGAAAGTGTGACGATCGGCTGACCCCAATGCGCAAGCACATTGAAGCGCCGCGCGACTACTTCGATCCGGACCACGTCCATGCGCTCGACGTGGCCGTCCGTCGCAGCAGCTAAACGGGACAGATGGGCGAACAGATATTCGCCGACGTCACCCTCATATTCCGACGTCGACTCAATATCCACAAGCGACCGAGTTAGCTGAGCAACATCCATCATTAGATTTATGGAGAACGCAGAAGGAGGGAAACCGTCTCGCTCCTCGATAGCGCTCCATCCGGATACCGGATGACAGTGGACGGGCATTTAAGCCTGTCCCCCAACCGCCACGCATCAGCCTGCGCGACGATTTCGGCGGAGTCTCTTTCTAAACCCCTTTCGCCGGATGTCCGAAGCTGCTCGGAATCGCCCTCCGGCTACTCATGGCCCCCGCACCTCTACCAAGTACTTGCTCAGTCTATCGGTCGGATACCAACCAGTCAAGAAATCCGCCGACTCATCGCCCGGTGGTCTTTAAAAAACCTCTCTTTCGCTGTCGATTAGAAGTCGCTCTTTTGTTGAGAGAGTGAGAGTTAGGATCGATTCTAATTCGGTGACTGTCGATTAGAAGCGAAGGTTGCACTGTCTCAGGTTGTAGATCCGAGGCGATCTGAAAAATGCCTCTTTTTTGTCGATTAGAAATCGAACTCTCGTTGAGCAGTAAGAGCTTAGGTGCGTTTCTAATCGGCAGACTGTCGATTAGAAATCGGGTTGTAGGTTTCGGGTGGCAGGCTATAGGTGTTATTCGCCGGGAACTCAGTTTTGAGTTGCTCATTGTGGCGACGGCGGTCATGGCGCAAAACACGGAGCCAGTGATAGCATACGAGTAACTATTTGTCAATGGGAAATAGTTTTCCATTTGCCGTCACTAGCGGGGGAGGCCGTTCGGATGCCAAAAGTGGCGCTGTTTGGCACTTAATTTGGAGAATTCGGGCGCGGAATGGCGGGAATGGCGCCGTGAAACGGCTTGATTTCTGGATAGGATTTTGGGATCGGTCACTGCTCTCGGGGAAGCCACGCTACGCTCTCGCGGCATCCGACGCGCTTGCACAGGTAGAAAGAAAAATAGGGCGGATCAGGCTGTCCCGGATTTCCCATGCGTATGACGGGGACGGCGACCGAGTTGAGAAGTCGAACGGTAAAATGTACTGGTATGGCGCGGGGACGGAGATTCTCGACGAGTCTGACCTGAGCGGTAATCTGACGAC
>JBOGMU010000300.1:0-22686 GCA_050746865.1 Candidatus Acidiferrales bacterium | reverse complement strand
ATCTTGTACGCTCTGCTCGCAGCCGTCGCCGCGCTGCTTCTCATCGCGTGTAGCAATGTCGCGAACATGCTCCTCGCACGCGCTACCGTCCGCGAAAAGGAAATGGCGTTACGCGCGTCATTGGGCGCCAGTCAGGGAAGACTGCTCCGCCAGTTGCTTGTCGAGAGCCTTGTGCTCGCCGCGGCGGGTGGACTGCTCGGATGCCTTTTTGCTTACTGGGGCATTCAATTGGTGGCGGCAACGATTCCCCCGATGCTGCCGGGCGAAGCAGCGCTTGAATTGAACCGTCCGGTTTTGCTCTTCGCATTGGGCATTACCGCACTCACGATTGTAGGCTGTGGCTTGGCACCGGCGATCCACTCGATGCGCAGCAATCTGAGCTTGCGCCTTGCGGGCAGCGGCAAAGGCGCCACCGGCGGGTTTCGGCACGGAAAGCTCCGCGCGGCCCTCGTGGTCCTGGAGGTGAGCCTCTCGGTCGTACTGCTGATCGGCACCGGGCTCATGATACGCACGCTTTACGCGCTCACGCACGTCAGCCTGGGTTTCGATGCGTCCAACGTGCTGGCTGCTTCCGTAACGCTTCCGAAAGACAGCTACACGACCGTGCCCGAGAAAAAGGCGTTCTTTCAGCAAGCGCTTGCGCGCGTGGCGGCGCTTCCGGGCGTGATCTCCGCCGCAGAGACAATTTCACTGCCTCCGTACAACGCAGGTCGCAGCGAAGTGACCGTTCCAGGAACGACGCATTTCGAAGCGTGGAATACGCTCTTCGACGTGTGCAGTGAAGACTATTTCAAGACTCTGCACATACCGTTACTTCGCGGCCGCCTTCTTTCTCGGGCCGACGTGGATTCGGGGCGGTTTGTCGCGGTGGTCAATCAAACGTTCGCGCACGATTATCTTGGCGACGACCCTATCGGACGGAAGTTCAAAATCAATGCCTTCGATAAGATCGCGCAAACGCCGCACGATGCGTATTTCGAAGTCGTCGGTATTGTTCCCGATATCAAAAATCAGGGCTTACGAGATGCGCCCATGCCTCAGGCTTACATTCCGTATACGATTACGGCTTACGCGAATCGCGCAATCCTGGTAAAGACCGGGATTTCATCGCTTTCGCTCCTGAAAAATGTGCAAGAGCAAATCTGGGCTGTGGATCGCAACGTCGCCATTGGCAACGCGGGTACGCTCGACTCCTATCTGGAGCGTTTTTCGTATGCAGAACCGAAATTCGGCCTTGTTTCGATTGGGGCATTCGCCGCAATCGGTCTATTGCTCGCGGCAATTGGAGTGTTCAGCGTGATGGCTTATGCAGTGTCGCGGCAGACCCACGACATTGGAGTTCGCATGGCGCTCGGTGCGCAGGCGTCGGATATCTTGCGAATGGTTCTCGGCAAAGGGCTGGCGCTCGTAATTCTGGGTAGCGCGGCCGGCGTTGCGATCAGCTTTGTTGCAACGCGCATTCTTTCGAGTCAGCTGTGGGGCGTTTCGCCAAGTGATCCGCTCACCTTCTCGATTGTTATTCTGGTCGTTATCGTCGTAGGGGCCGCAGCATCCTTCCTCCCGGCACGCCGCGCTACCCGCGTCGACCCGCTCATCGCCCTGCGCGAGGAGTGAAATTCGTACATCGGCGACCATGTGGAAGAGGTGTGGAATAGCTGTGCAAAAGTACGGCGGCGATGGGCGCGGCTATTGCTAATGGCACACGGCGAGTTCAAGATGTGTTTGAAGCCGCTCCTTTGGGACGGAAAAGCCTCAGGTCCACACTGCGGACCCGAGCTACAGTCCACGGCAACGCACCACATCAACGCAACGACAGTAACACAGCCACAGTAACTACAATACCCACAGCAATGCGCCACAGTAAGGCGCTACAGCAACGCAAAACACCAAAAGAACGAAGCAACAAGCGACGAAGTGGCTCGCAGGTCGAGCGCGTGCCGCTTGCCTTCCAAAACGGTGGAGATTGGGAGGGAACCATGGCGAAGTCATCTGAAAGAATAGCCCCATCGCAGTCTGCATCGAGCGATGCATCATCCCTGATGATCGATCTTGAGGAGCAGGCGGCGGTTATCCCTACGCGCGAACAGATCGAGCAGCGCGCCTACGAGGTTTATCTGGGACGCGGCTGCGCGGACGGATTCGACGTGCAGGATTGGCTCCAGGCCGAGAGCGAATTGCTCGCCGAGGCGGAACAGAATGCTCCGCGGGCAAAAGCACTCGCGGCCTGATCAATCGTGAGCGTGGGCAGGGCATCGCGAGGGTGAGGTGTGTCTACGCGTGTGCGCTGGCGCGCCCGCCTGATCTATTGATGTAGTCCCCTTTTTCCCGTACATAAGAGGCGAGTCGTGTGTTTCGAGAGCGCGTGCGCAACGGCTGCCGCGGAAGACCGCGGCGCTACGTTTAAACCTTGAAGGGCTGAAACATGTCTAGTCGTTCGTATGTTGCGAGAGGCTCCGCGATGGCGAGAGCCGTTTGAGCGATGACCGGCTGAACACAAAGCCGGTCGCTACGAAACCAAAATCAAAACCAAAGGCGCCCATCGAGGAACGCGCGAAAAATTCGCGCGCACCCTTCGCGTGCGCAGGGCAGGACGTTGGCCGTTACGCAGGCAACGACAATGGCAACGACAGGGCGAGAAGCAGGCAACAGCAAATCCGAGCCGAAACGAAAAGGAAGGACTTGCTGCTGGTGAACTTGCGCAAAGGTATGGCGCTTCGCGCCGCTTTTTTGTCGGAGCTGAAGCTCCGACCCCCTAAAAACCATCCCGTTGGCAACGATGACCTTGGCGGATTCCATCCGCCAGACAGCGTCTATGGCGCGATGAGTTTCAGAGTCGGGCATAGCGTTATCATGCAGACCAATGACGATCGAGTGTGCTCGCGGTAAAAAGGGGCGCAGCTAGCAGCGCCCCTACGCCGATGTAATTGGGTGCCGCGAAAAACCAGGAATTTCCGCACTGATCAGATGAGATCCATGCCGGAGAAGAAATAGCCGATTTCGAAGGCGGCGGTTTCGGGCGCGTCCGAGCCGTGCGTGCAATTGTATTGGATGCTGGTCCCGAGATCGCGACGGATGGTGCCCGGCGCGGCCTTGGCAGGATCGGTGACGCCCATCGTCTCGCGCCACTTGGCGATCGCGCCTTCGGCTTCGAGAACGAGCACGACGGCTTTGCCAGAGCTCATGAAATCGGTGAGTTCGCCGAAAAAAGGCCGCTCGCGGTGAACGGCGTAGAAGCCTTCGGCTTCGGATTTCGTCAAGCGCAGAGATTTGATCGCGATGATCTGAAATTTCGCTGCGTTGATGCGGGCGAGGATTTCGCCGGTGAGGCCGCGCTTTACGGCGTCCGGCTTGACGATTGCAAAGGTGCGTTCGATGGCCAAGAAAGTCTCCTAAGGAAATTTTGTGAAAGTTCTTGCCTGAATTATTTGCGCCGCTTTTTTGATTTTGCGGCGGGTTTGGCCTTTACGGCGGCGCTCTTTGCTTTGCTCTTGCCGATTACTTTGGCGATTGTGCCGCCGATGTCGGCGGGGCTTTGCACGGTGTGAATGCCGGCGGCGCGCATCGCTTTGTATTTTTCGGCTGCGGTGCCTTGGCCGCCGCTGATGATCGCGCCCGCGTGGCCCATGCGACGGCCCGGAGGCGCCGTTTGCCCGCATATGAAACCAACGACGGGCTTCTTCACATTCTTCTTGATGAACTCGGCTGCGGTTTCTTCGGCGTTGCCGCCGATTTCACCGATCATCACGATGGCGGGCGTGTCGGGATCGTCGTTGAACATGCGAATTGCGTCGAGGAACGTGGTGCCGATAATCGGATCGCCGCCGATGCCGATGCAAGTCGATTGGCCGATGCCGAGGCGAGTGAGCTGATCGACGGCTTCGTAGGTGAGCGTGCCGCTGCGGCTCACGACGCCGACATTGCCTTGCTTGTGGATCATGCCGGGCATGATGCCGATTTTGCATTTGCCGGGCGAGATTACGCCGGGGCAGTTGGGACCGACGAGGCGAGTCTTCGAGCCGCGCATCACGGCGGCGACGCGAACCATGTCCAGAGTGGGGATGCCTTCGGTGATGCAGATGACAAGCGGGAGCGCTGCGTCTACGGCTTCGAGAATTGCGTCGGCTGCGTACGGCGGCGGAACGAAGATAACGGACGCGTTTGCGCCGGTTTCGTGCACTGCTTCGGCGACAGTGTTGAAGACGGGCGCGCCGAGATGCTTTGTGCCGCCTTTACCTGGCGTGACGCCGCCGACGACTTTCGTGCCGTAATCGATCATCTGCTGCGCGTGGAAACTGCCTTCGCGGCCGGTGAAGCCTTGGACGAGGACGCGAGTGGATTTGTCTACAAGAACGCTCATAAAAATGAGGTAGAGGAGGTTGAGGATGTAAAGGAGTTAAAGGAGAACAACTTCCTCATATCTTCCGCCATTCCTTCCATAGATTGTGAACCATCATTCCAAGCTTTGAATACTCGACATTCAACTTCTTGCAATGCGCTTTATCGGCTACGGTTTCGCCGGCCGCGAGATCGAGCCAGAACCTTGTCTCAGCCGCCTCTCCGTTTGCAATCACAAGGTGGCGTTTGAACTCGGCAGCCGAGCTTCGCTTTGCCCATCCTTCGACAATATTTGCGGCCACGGAGCGCGACGATCTGCGGACTTGCCTTCCAAGCTCGTATTGCTCCTCGCGGGGGAATAATCGCGTCATTTTGGAGACTTCAAGTGCCAGGCGGTAAGCCTGCTGGTAGACGAGAAGATCGGCGTAGGTGCGTACAGGTCCCACCCGCGCGGAAGCCGGTCGGGCGCTTGTCTGCTTTACCTCCTCCACTTCCTTTGCCTCCTTTACTTCCACTTCGTTTGCCTCAGCTTTGCGCGAGCGCGACGGCTTTTTCGGCGCCGTCTTTCATGCCTTGGGCGATGGTGAAATTCAGGCCGGAGTTTTTCAGGATGGCCTGGCCTTGCTGGACATTGGTGCCTTCCATGCGGACCACCACGGGTACTTTGAATTTGAGTTCTTTCGCTGCATTAACGACGCCGCTGGCGAGAACGTCGCAGCGCAGAATGCCGCCGAAAATGTTGACGAAAACCGCTTTCACGTTCGGGTCGCTGAGGAGAATGCAAAAGGCATTCTTGACTTGCTCTTCGGAGGCGCCGCCGCCGACATCCAGGAAGTTCGCGGGACTGCCGCCGCTGAGCTTGATGATGTCCATCGTGGCCATTGCGAGGCCCGCGCCGTTAACCATGCAGGCGATGTTGCCGTCGAGCTTGATGTAATTCAGCTTGAACTTCGAGGCTTCGACTTCGAGAGGAGTTTCTTCGTCGAGATCGCGCAAATCTTTGTAATCGGGATGGCGGAACATCGCGTTGTCGTCGAGTTGGATTTTGGCGTCGAGGGCGATTAGTTTGCCGTCACCGGTGACGATGAGCGGGTTGATTTCGAGCAGGGAAGCGTCAAGTTCGATAAAGGCGCGGTAAATGGACTGAAAAAACTGGACGGCGGTGCCGACCATTTCCGCCGGAAGGCCGAGGCCGAACGCGAGTTTGCGCGCGTGATATGGCTGAAAGCCCGCTGCGGGATCGATGCGCTGACGAATGATCGCGTCGGGATTTTCCCTGGCGACTTCTTCGATTTCCATGCCACCGGCGGCGCTCGCCATGAAAACGGGCGCGCCAACCGCGCGATCGACGAGAAGGCTGAGGTAAAGTTCGCGCTTAATGTCGAGTCCTTCTTCGACTAGCAATCGGCGAACGATGCGCCCCTCTTCGCCTGTTTGCGGCGTTACCAGCTTCATGCCGAGGATTTGCTGCGCGAGCGAAGCGGCTTCGTCCTGCGATTTTGCAAGCTTTACGCCGCCCGCTTTGCCACGGCCGCCAGCGTGAATTTGCGCCTTAACAACCACGATTTTCGTGCCGAGGTTTTGCGCCGCGGCGCGAGCATCGTCCGCACTGAACGCGACATGTCCGCGCGGCACGGGAACACCGAACTTTGAGAGCAAACCCTTCGCCTGATACTCATGAATCTTCATCGAATGTCCAATAGTGCTAAAATTTGGTGAGTTGCAAACCAAGAAGTTTACTGGGAATCGTGAGCGTGAGCAAGACTGCTGGTAGGTTTAATAGCGCGATTCACTTCAGATACCGATGATTCCCCGGGCGTTCGGAACCAATCCACGGCGAAAGGCAGCATGACAAGCCGACAGAATGGCGCGATTGGAAATGTAACGGGTTCGCCGGAGCTTGTTCAAATGGCTATGGGGTACTCTCGCAGCTGCGTTTTGCGAGCGGCGGCGCGACTGCAGGTAGCCGACGCCCTAGGCGACGACGAACATTCCGTGGAGGAACTTGCGGCGACCTGCGGCGCGGATTCTCCTTCGCTTTACCGTCTGCTTCGGGCGCTCGCGATTCTGGGAGTTGTTTCGGAGAAATCGCCGGGTCGGTTTGTTCTTACCGCTTTTGGCAGCCCTCTTCGCAGGAATGCGCCATGCTCGGTTTGGCCCGCAGTTGTCTTCTGGTCGGATCTGCTCGCCGACAGTTGGTCACGGCTTACCGAGTGCGTTAAGGAGGGAAAAACAGCAGCCCGTGTGATGGAGGACGAAGGTACTGCTTCGCGGTGGTCAAAAGATCCCGAGGCTGGCGCAATCTTCCGGGCTGTGATGGGGACTGGTCCAGCGGAAAACTACGCTCCAATTGCCAGGAAGTGGAACTTCGCCGGCCGGAAGGTGATCGCGGATTTAGGTGGAGGAGGAGGGGCGCTACTTGCTGCTGTACTCGAGGTAGCTCCTGACGCGTCTGGAATGCTCGTCGATCTGCCCGCGTCGATCGATGCCGCAAGGCCGCGATTTGAGCACGGAGATCTTGCCGCGAGGTGTACGCTGATTGCGGCCGACTTATTGGAGACTGTTCCCGCCGGTGCGGATGTCTACATGATCAAGCACGTCCTTCACGGCCGGTCAGACGATAAAGCCATCGCCATTCTTCAGAATTGCCGGAAGGTCGTCCCTTTGGACGGGCGCTTGTTGGTAATAGAATTTCTTTTGCCGGATGTGGTGTCGCGGGCCGACTCGTCATTGGAGTCGCGCTTTATGAGCGACCTGAACATGATGGCGGTCACAGGCGGCAAAGAAAGAAATTGCCTGGAGTGGTCGGCGCTACTCGGCGCATCGGGACTTCAGCTGGTACAAACCATTCCGGTGCCTGAATTGGAAGTAGCGATTATCGAGGCCCGTCCCGAGGCAGCAGGCGGAAATCCATGATCCATGATGCAATTCATAAAGCGGTGGCGGGAGAGGATCTCTCGCGCGTTGAAGCCGAAGCTGCCATGGAGCAGATTTTAGCCGGTTCGGCGAGCGCCGCGCAGATTGCTGCGTTCCTGACGGCGCTGAGGATGAAGGGCGAGACGGTTGACGAGCTGGTGGGGTTTGCGACTTCGATGCGGCGACACGCGGCCGTGAGCTTTCCGCCGGTTTCCGCCACAGACGGCACAATCCTGGTGGATACGTGCGGCACGGGAGGAGATGCGCGCGGTACGTTCAATATTTCCACTGCGGCAGCGTTTGTGGTTGCAGGCGCCGGTGTACGCGTGGCAAAACACGGCAACCGCTCGATCAGTTCGCGCTGCGGCTCCGCGGACGTGCTCGAACATTTCGGTGTGAGCATGGAGATGCCGCCGGAGCGGGTTGCGCAAGCGATTCAGGAGGTCGGAATCGGCTTCCTTTTTGCGCCTGCTGTTCATGCGGCGACGCGATACGCCACTCCCGTACGGCGCGAACTGCGGATGCGGACAGTCTTCAACCTGCTTGGGCCGCTCACGAATCCGGCGGGCGCGACCGCGCAAGTCGTCGGCGTTTATCATGCGGATTTGACGGAATTGATGGCGCGCGCTCTGGGAGAGCTTGGGGTTCGGCGCGCGTTCGTGGTTCACGGCGCGGATGGATTGGATGAAATTTCCATTTCGGGTGAGACGGCTATCGCCGAGTTGCGGGATGGAGTTGTGCGCCGATATACAGTCACGCCGGAAGACTTCGGCTTGCATCGTGCGCCGCTCGAATCGATTCAGGGCGGGGATACGAAACACAATGCGGAGATCATCCATAAAATTCTGGGTCGCTCGCTGCTCTATCGTCCGCACGGACCTTATCGCGATATCGTGCTTGCCAATGCCGCAGCGGCGCTTGTTGCCGCAGGGCGTGCGACAGATTTTCTTGATGGCGTGAGCGTCGCGACGAAGTCGATCGATTCGGGCGCGGCGCGCGAGCGATTGGAAGCGTTGGTGGCTTTTTCGCAGTTTGAACGCGCGGAGGGGCAAGCGGCGTCGTAGCGAATTGCGAACCATTGCACAGGCAAACCCTCGGGCCGAAAGGCGGACCCAAGCTATTAGGCTTTTCTCTAGTCCGAAAGCGGGCGCAGCAAGCAGCGCACCTACAGCATGCTCTCTGTCAAGGTTTCCAGCGGAGGACGGGCTTGCGGGCGGCGGTGGTTTCGTCGAGGCGGCCGATGCGCGTGTTATGCGGCGCGGTCTTCACCAGTTCCGGATTCGACTCCGCTTCGGCTGCGATCGAGCGCATGGCCTGAATGAACAAATCGCATTCTTCCTTTGATTCCGATTCCGTCGGCTCAATCATCATGGCGCCGGGCACAATCAGCGGAAATGCTGTCGTGTAAGGATGGAAGCCGTAGTCGATGAGGCGCTTCGCGATGTCCATCGTGTTCACGCCATGTTTTTTCTGGCGCGCGTCGCTGAAGACCACTTCGTGCATCGATGGTAGATCGTAGGGCAAGTCGAAAAGGTCTTCGATGCCTTTGCGAATGTAATTCGCGTTAAGGACGGCATCTTCCGTCGCCTGACGAATGCCCGGTCCATAGGCGAGCGTATAGGCCAGCGCGCGCAGCAGCACGCCGAAATTGCCGCAATACGCGCGAACGCGCCCTACACTCTGCGGGCGGTTCGAGTCCAAGACAAACCGACTCTCTTTCTGCACGACTACAGGTACAGGTAAAAACGGCTCAAGTTCTTTTTTGACCAGAACCGGTCCCGCGCCGGGGCCACCACCGCCGTGAGGCGTCGAGAAGGTTTTATGCAGGTTCAGGTGCATCACATCGACGCCGAAATCTCCAGGACGAGCGACTCCGGCAAGCGCGTTCATGTTTGCGCCGTCCATGTAGACGAAGGTGCCGCGCTCGTGGCAGATCGCGGAAATTTCCGCGATGCGATCTTCGAATACGCCCAGCGTATTCGGATTGGTCAGCATGATCGCCGCGACTTCTTCAGAAACCATGCCTCGAAGATGATCCGTATCGATCTGGCCGCGTTCGTTCGATTTGATGTTTTGGATTTCGTAGCCGGCGACGACGGCGGATGACGGATTTGTGCCGTGCGCAGAATCGGGAATCAAGACGCGTTTACGCGCGTCACCACGGCTTTCAAGGCAGGCCCGAATCATGAGCAGGCCCGCCGTTTCGCCTTGGGCGCCTGCGGCAGGCTGAAGAGTGACCGCGTCCATGCCAGTGATCGCGAGCAGGCACTGCTGCAAATCCCACAAAATGCGCAAGCAGCCTTGGGAAACCTGATCGGATTGCAACGGGTGTTCCCCCGCAATACCGTCGAGGCGGGCGACAAATTCGTTCACGCGCGGATTATATTTCATCGTGCACGAACCGAGCGGATACATGCCGAGGTCGATCGCGTAATTCCACGTGGAAAGCCGCGTGAAATGGCGAATTACCTCGATTTCGCTCGTCTCGGGGAAGCCCTCAATTGCATCGCGCACGAGATTTGCGCCGAGCGCTGACGCTGGATCGACCGCGGGCACGTCCAGCGGGGGTAATTCCATGCCGCGCTTACCCGGAGCGGAACGTTCGAAGATAAGGCCTTCGTTTTGATTGACGTGTCGCGTGGCCTTCGTGATGCCCGCGGGCGCTTCGGTTTCGACGGATTTCGGGTTCAAATTTTCCTCTTGCTATAAATGCCTGTGCCTCACCTACGGCGCTGATGCTTTGCAGAACATAACCTACAAAGGCGTTTCAAGCAGCGTTCTCCAATATCTTGCGCACGGCGGCGGCGAAACGCTCGATCTCGGTGCGTGGCATTGTTTCGGTGACGCAGACGAGTGCGCGCTTCGTTAATTCGTTGTAATGCTGGCCGAGCGGCAATGGACCGACAATTTTGTCACGCAGCAGTTCGGCGTTGATCAATTTCACGGAACGCGGAAATTCCACGGTAAATTCGTTGAAAAATGGAGCAGAGAACACGCGGCGCACTCCGGGAATTTTCTCGAGCTCGGCGAGTGCGAAACGGGCCTTCGCAAGATTTTGCAAGGCCAACTCGCGCAGCCCTTCTTTGCCAAGCAGACACAGGTGAATCGTGGCCATAAGGGCCGTGAGCGCTTCGTTGGTGCAAATATTCGATGTCGCCTTTTCGCGGCGGATGTGCTGCTCGCGCGTGGCGAGTGTAAGAACGTAGCCGCGGCGACCGGAGCCATCGGTGGTTTGGCCCGCGAGCCTTCCGGGCATTTGCCGAACGAATTTTTCGCGCGTCGCGATCACGCCAACGTACGGTCCGCCATAACTGGGCGCGACACCGAACGATTGACCCTCCATTGCGACGATGTCCGCCTCGGCCGGCGGGCGAACGATGCCGAGAGAGACCGCCTCGGTGATGCAGTCGACAAGCAAGGCGCCATTGGCGTGCGCCGCATCGGCGAGAGTGGGAACGTCTTCAATTGCTCCAAAGAAATTCGGCGACTGCACGACGATGGCAGCGGCTTTTGCGAGGCTTTCTTTGCTCAGTTTTGAGCGATCGAACTCGCCAGTCGTCTTGTAGCCCACTTCTTCGATTTGCAGCCCGAGATCTTTCGCGTAAGTTTTCAACACCTGGCGATACTCGGGATGGACGGAGCGGGCGATGATTACGCCATGGCGTCCAGTGAGTCGCGTCGCCATGAGAATCGCCTCGGTGAGGGCGGTCGAGCCATCGTACATCGAAGCATTGGCGACTTCATGGCCCGTGAGCTGGCACATCAGCGTCTGAAATTCGAAAATCCACGTCAGCGTACCTTGCGAAATCTCAGCCTGATAAGGCGTATATGCCGTAAGAAATTCGCCGCGCTGTACGAGTGCGTCCGTGACTACCGAACGAAGATGCTGGTAGACACCTGCTCCGAGGAACGATGTGTGGCCGTGTGAATTTTCTGCAGCACGCGCACGGAAATATTCGATAATTTCGGCTTCTGAGAGAGGGCCAGGAAGCGGCAGCGGCTTCTTCAAGCGGAATTGATCTGGAATCGAACGGAAAAGCTCGTCGACCGTTTCGACTCCCGCTCCGCGAAGCATTTCCTGCCGTTCTGAAGGGCTTTTGGGGAGATAACGCATCAGGAGGCGTGTTCCTTATCTTTTTCGGCGATATAGGCCTGATAGGCGACAGAATCCATCAATGCGTTGAGTTCTTTCGGATCATCGAGACGCACTTTAATCAGCCACGCTTCGCCGTGCGGGTCGGAATTGATTTTCTCCGGGGCGTCAGCTAAGGCTGCATTTATTTCGGTTACTTCGCCGGAGACTGGACTATAGATTTCGCTCACGGCTTTTACGGATTCGACTGTGCCGAACGTCGCGCCTGCTTTCAATTTCGCGCCAATCTTGGGCGATTCCACGAAGACGACATCGCCAAGCTGCGCTTGCGCATAATCCGTGATTCCAATCGTGCCGTTGCTGCCATCCGCCTTGATCCACTCGTGATCTTTCGTATAGCGATAATCGCTGGGATACATGATTTCTCCAAACTGCCTCGCGAACCTGCTTCAAAACAAGAGCGCCGACGCAAAAGGCGGCCGCTACGTCACGACGTTAGCCGCGGCGCTTGTAAAAGGGCAATGGAACGATCCGAGCCGGCACAGCCGATGCACGAATTTCAATTTCGATCGACGTGCCAGGTTCGGCTGAAGCTGCCGGTACGTACGCCATGCCGATATTCTTTTTCAAGAAGGGCGCGGGACCGCCGCTCGTCACGCGGCCAGTTTCCTCACCATTGACCAGCACGCGGTAGCCGTCACGGCCGATTCGTTTGTCCTGCATTTCGAAACCGACAAGCTTTCGCCTGATTCCGATCTTCTTTTGCTCGCTAATCAACTCGTTGCCGAGAAACGGGCCTTTGCCGAGTTTGCAAATCCAAGACAAGCCTGCCTCGAGCGGCGTAGTTGTTTCGTCGATCTCATGGCCGTAGAGAGCCATGCCGGATTCCATGCGCAGCGTATTGCGCGCGCCGAGACCGCAGGGAATCAATCCGAAAGATTCGCCGGCGGACAAAATCTGATTCCATAGTTTTTCGGAATGGGCCGGGTCGAAATAAATTTCGAAGCCGTCTTCACCAGTGTAACCCGTTCGCGCGATCAGGCAATCGACACCTGAGATCTTGCCGAACGAGAAATGATAATAGCGAATCGGGGAGATCGGCACGGACACGAGCGGCTGCAGAATTTCAAGCGCGCGCGGACCTTGAATCGCGAGTTGCGAATAGCGCGGACCGGCGTTCTCGATGTTCGCCCCGTAACGATTGCGCTCGACGATGTGCTCGAAATCGCGGTCCTGGTTCGATGCGTTGACGCACAGAAAATAGTGCTCGTCTGAGAGCTTGTGGACGAGGATGTCGTCCACGAACGTGCCGCGGTCGGTCATCAGGCCGGAATAATGGGCCTGGCCGATGGCGAGCTTCGAGGCGTCGTTGCAGGAAACCCACTGGACCAGATCGAGAGACTCGCGGCCGCGAATCTCGATTTCGCCCATGTGGCTGACGTCAAAGATTCCCGCCCGGGTGCGGACGGCTTCGTGCTCGGAAAGGATGCCGCTGTATTCGAGCGGCATGTCCCAGCCGCCGAAATCGACCATTTTTGCGCCCATGCGCCGGTGCACATGGTTCAAAGCTGTTTTTCGGAGACTGGCGGTTGCCGTTGTCGTCACAGAATGGTTCTCACGATGCGGAAAATCGAACGTAGCATGTGGGTTTCAGGAGTGTCAAGGAAGCCAATCAGGTACCGAAGGTCCATTGCCCCCATTCGGCGCGCGGGCCTATCTTACCTGCCGGTCACCGCTACGGGCGCGACTTGTAGAATGGACGTAAGTGGCATAGCATGTAACGAGAACTGGGCGCATCACGGGGGAAAGACGTGGTGGCAACTCTTTGCTCGCAATGCGATAAGACCGAGACGCAGTGCACCTGCGCGAAGTATTGCTGTTTTTGCCAGTCGCAGGACCACATTCGGCTCTGCGTGGATGGCCTTTATTACTGTCCTGAATGCCGTGAAGCGGTTGACGTTCGCGTAGCGGAGTCCGATGCACACTAAAGGCGCACGCGTGGAATGCACGCTCCGCAACGATCCGCGGCTGATCGCGGGTGTTGGTGCGGTGGTGTCGCACGCAGCGGGCCGCGCCGGGCTGATCGAGTGGGATCAGAATGAATTCGCAAGTCTCGCCGAAGCGGCCTGCCGAGAGACTCTTACGACCTTGAATCGCGTCGAAAAGGGCGATCACATCGTACAGCTTGCAGTGGCGGATTTTCCGGGGCGCGTGGAAGTGACGATCGAGCCTGCCGCTGAGCAAGGTACGCGCAGCCTTCACGGAAGTGCCGCGATTCATGCCGTCGAGGGCGTATGCGACAGCTTGCAGCGCAAAGGCGTTGATCGCGTGCTCTGCGAAAATCTGCCGCGGTCGTTTCGCATGAGGCTGATCAAGTACTGCACCGGACCTAAGACTGCCACTGGCGACTGAACCTGTCCCAAACTGCGCTTTAACCTAGCCTTTTCTCACTACGCTTTCCCTATTACATCGATGTGGCGAGAGCCTTCGAGCGGATCAACGAAAGCAGTTGATCCTGGCTTACGGGTGCGTCTACTTTGAGGCGATCGCCGCTGGGCGAGACGGTGACGTGATCGAGCGCGCCGGCCAAATCCGGCTGATCCTTCGCTTCCTGATAGCGGCGCATCATGAGGCCGGCCTGAAGCGCGGCGGCGAGCAACTGCGAATCATTGGGTGAGCCGCAGACGGCGTTGAACTGTGCGTCGAGGCCGCTGTCGGCTTGTACGCTGATCGTCATTGCCTGCATGCGCTTGATGATCGCGGCTGCCTGCGGGAACTGACTCGCCTCGGGTACGAGCTGTTGCATGGCGATGTGGGTGTAGTTCTGATCGAGCACGGCCCAGACCATGCCGCTGCCGTTTGCTTCGCTGACAAGCGGAGAGAGCTTGTCATTGAGATTGAGATTTTCTGCGACGCCGGTGCGAACGTCGAGAAGCTTTTCGAGAGCGCCGCGCTGGCCGAAAGCCGCCGTATTCGAATCGATGAACGTGAAGAAAATGTCGCCCGAGCCGGCACCACTGCCAAAAGCGTAGAGATGAAAACCGGCATAGTCGGTTATAGGGAGCTTCTTGGCCTTGAGATGGTCCTCGGTTGTGGTGGGATCAAAGCTGCCGAGCGCCACGCCGACGATCGTCTCCGAGCTGTTCTTAGACGCTGCGATGGCGGCCCATGCCAGCTCATCGACCTGCGTATTTGGATCAATGCCCGCAGTGGTGAGAAATTGCTCGAACTTGCGGAAGTTGCTGGGGAGCAATTGGTCGCGCAACTGCGGAAACCACGGAAGCTGTCTCGCGGATTTCAAATCAGCGTAAGCGAATTCGCCGATGTCTTTGGGGAACATACCAACGACGGAGTTGTCGAGCGTTCCCGCGAACGTCGCTCGAGGCGCAAAGGCCGGTGCGCCGAGGATGATCGTCGCGCCGAGCAGTACTGCCACGAGCCGAAACTTACGAATGGACTGTTTCACAATTTCCCCCAGTTTTACTGCTTCCGCAAATTACCGGCTGGCGTTCACAATGCTTCGTTTTGTGACCCAGCTGAACCCGCGAGTGGGTCGGGTTCGTTCCGAAAAGTCCAAGGCTAGCTGGCGCGAGAGAATGGCGACGTATCCGGCGCCTCAGACACTATAGGAAGGCCTGACAGAGCCTTCCGTTGCCCGAACCAACAGGAGATTTCCACGGCAGCAATGGCTACTTCGGGCGAAGTTCCGGCCGCGCGCTCTCCATATCCTCGGTTGTACCGTTCGTCAGTCTATTTTCCGCCCATTGCAGACGATTTTCAAACACCTGTGTAGCGGAAAAGTTCTCAAGGCGAAGGGAAGAGATGGCGTTGGCACCCAGGGCGCGCTGAGGGACCAAGCCGATGATTTCGCTGCCGATGATTTGGCTATTGTATCGCGCCGCTTCGTTTTTGACTGCTTCAAATACCATGCGGAGGGGAGTCTGCTCGAAATCCGTCAGGTTTATTGAGACTTGCGCCAAGCCACGAGACCGCAAATCGACGCCAATCGCCTTCACGTGGGGCAAGCCGCCGCTTGAATAACGAATCGCCTTGGCGACGCGCTTGGCGATTTGTATGTCCGGCGTATTCAGATTGATGTTGTAGGCGATGAGGAATTTCCGGGCGCCAACGGCGATTGCTCCGGCTGAAGGATGCAAACGCGGCTCGCCTATATCTGGCGTGCGATCTGGATCTCGCAATACCGCGTCGCGCAGGCCTTCGAAACGGCCCCTGCGGACGTTTGCGAGGTCTTTGCGTTTTGGCCGAGTTGCCGCGGCTTCATAGAAATAAACTGGGACGCGGTATCGCTCCCAGATTTCGCGGCCTGCGCGGTGGGCGATTGATACGCAGTCTTTCATAGTGACGCCGCGCACGGGAACAAACGGCAAGACGTCTGTTGCGCCGATTCGCGGATGTTCGCCCGCGTGCTTGCGCAAATCGATCAGTACGGCGGCTTTGCCTACGGCACGGATCGCCGCTTCAAACACGGCGTCCGGTGCGCCGGCCATCGTGATTACGGTGCGGTTATGATCCGGATCGCTGGAGCGGTCCAGCAGCAAAGCGCCCGGTACGTTTTCTATGGCCTGGGAGATCGCGTCTATTTTCGCGGAATCCTGCCCCTCGGAGAAATTGGGCACGCATTCGATGATTTGCTTCATTTAATCAGGCGCGTCCGAAAAGACTGAACATCAAAAGACCTAAGACGATCAACGTGAAAAAGACGTATTTCCAGTCGCGCTCATAAAGAAATGCAAAAACGGAAAATATGACTCGTGCAACGGGAGTGGCGATCAAAAGCAGCAGCCCCAGCTGAATCAGGCCGCGGCCAGTTAACTTCGTTGCATCGCGAAATATTCCTGAGATGCTGCGGTACTGCTCAGGTTCGCCCTGAAACGTGCGGTAGCTCACAGCCGGAAGCGGGTGCCGGATCAGGTAGACAATCCCTCCAAACAACACAAGAGATGCGGCGATGATCACGCCGGTGCGCAGCAATAGGCCCATGATTTCGTCGATGCGCTTGTCTGTTCGTTCCAGATTGATGCTCAAGACTTTTTCCGCTACATTCTTCCCGTAAATCCGCTGTAAATCATTTCGACAGCCATTACCCCGATTACGACCGCGAAGACGAGCCTCAAGACGTTTACTCTGGCTTTCGCGAGCGTGCGTGCGCCCGCAAACGATCCTGCCAGCACGCCAAGCATCACGGGCATAGCCAGGCCGGGATCGATATATCCGCGACTGAGATAGATGCCCGCGCCAGCCGCCGCGGTGACGCCGATCATGAAATTCGAAGTGGTTGTCGACACTTTGAACGGCAGTTTCATCACCTTGTCCATCGCCAGCACTTTTACCGCGCCGGAGCCAATTCCCAGCAGGCCCGAAAGAATGCCCGCGAGGAACATGATTCCGAATCCGCCAGGGACGTTGTGTACGTGATATTTTTCAAGATGATCGCCCTCCGGATACGTGCTGTCCATGCGCAGCCAAGTTGAAATTTTATCGGGAGGCACATCGCGCGACGCCTTCGGAATTGGCCGCATCGACGTGTACGCCGAATAGAGCAACACCACGCCGAAAATGATCGAGATCAATGTCGCCTGCAAGTACAAAACGAGCGCAGCACCGACCAACGCCCCTGTCGTGGTCGCCATTTCCAGGAACATGCCAACGCGGACGTTCGAATAGCCCTCGCGCACATAGGCGGCGGCCGCTCCGCTGGAAGTAGCGATCACCGAGACGAGCGCGGCTCCGATTGCATAGTGAATATCGACATGAAAAATGAGCGTTAGCAATGGAACCACTACGACCCCGCCGCCGAGCCCGACCAGCGATCCCAAATAGCCGCCGAGAAGCGATCCAACCCAAATCAGCAACGTGAACGTAAGCGAATTCAATCGCGCTCCTCCGAACTTACGTCTGGAGCTTGCGATTCCAGTTTCCAAAGGATTTGGCGTAGCATGCCAAGTCCAAGGCGAACGTCGCCGGGAGAGAGACCCAGACGCCGGATCGTCCGACGCATCTTTTCCGCCGTGGAGACGGTGGTCGGCGGCTTCAAGTAGTCGGCTTTGCGCAACGCTTCGATCAGCAGGGTGCCGATCCGTTCGGCGTCACCGGCGGCGGCGAACTCCTGCTTTTGCTTTGGAGCGGCAATCTTCGCGTCGCGCGCCAGTTCGTAAAGGCAAACTGCCACGGCCTGGCCCAGGTTCATTGAACGATGTTCTTGGCGGGTGGGAATTTGCATAAGCCAATGGCAATGGCTGAGGTCCTCATTCGAAAGCCCTCGTTTTTCAGAACCGAAGAGCAGCGCGACTCCGCTGGACCGCAGGCGCTGCTTGATCAGCCTCGCGCCTTGCTCCAGTCGCTTCATCGGTTGATGGAGTTCGCGGCGGCTTCCCGCACTGGTGCCCACGACCAACGTGCAATCGGCAACCGCATCGGCGACGAAATCGAATTGCTGAGCAGTCGCAAGAAGGGGAGCGGCGCCTACTGCTGAACGGGCCTCACGGTAAGACGGCTCATAAGGATTTACGACGCGTAGGTGAAGAAATCCGAAGTTGCTCATCGCGCGCGCTGCCGCCCCAATATTCAGCGAGTTGCGCGTGGCAACCAGAACAACCTGCAGGTGATCGAAGTCGGCGCGCATTTTGGCGAGGAGTCAATTCTACAGTGGTTCGCAGCGACCGGGAATTGGTAGAGCAGGCATTTTGGCGCATTGTTCGCGTTGCGTAACACATGTAACATGGCCGCAATGCCGTTCTCCGATCTCGCACTTTCAAAACGCCTGGAACGCGCGGAGGGCTATGCATGCGTCCAGTTTGCCGACGCGCGCCGCCGTCTAAATCCCGGAAGTGGCGCGGAGTGGATGCGGAGTGCCGGCGCTGACGTAGTGTTTAACGGCATCGAATCGCCTGTTACCCAAACGTTCGGCCTGGGCCTATTCGAAGAGATCACTCCCACAGCACTCGACATAATTGAGCGCTTCTTTTTCGATCGCGGCGCCCCTGTGCATCACGAAGTGAGCCCGTTTGCAGGCCTTGCGACGCACAATCTGCTCTGCGCGCGGAATTACCGGCTATGCGAGATCGGAAACGTGCTCTGCCGTCCCATTGCTGAAGCGGACGCCGAACTGCCCGCCAACATACGAGTGCGTGTCATTATTCCGGCGGAAGCGCAGCTTTGGGCCCAGACGAACGCGCGCGGCTGGGCGCAGGAGCACCCGGAATACGAACCGTTTTTCCTGGAAATGGGTGCCATCATCTGCGAACGGAAGGGAAGTCCGGCCTTTCTTGCGGAGGTTGACGGCGAACCTGCTGCAGGAGGGTCCCTTTCGATTCACGAAGGCGTGGCACTCTTCGTCGGTGCGGCTACCATTCCCCAGTTTCGCCGACGTGGCCTGCAAACGGCACTGCTTCACGCACGGCTTCAATACGCGTTCGAACACGGCTGCGATCTCGCGATGATCGTCGCTGAGCCCGGGAGCGAATCGCAGCGCAATGCCGAGCGGCGGGGATTTCGCGTGGCATACACGCGCCTGAAATGGAAATTGGAACGCTAACGCGAATCAGCGTCTTGAAAAAATTCAGGCGCTCAGAACGCGCTCAATCCGTGCGTTGGTTTCGCTCGAACCATCTGCGGCAATCGCTTGCGCCGTTACGTATACATTTCCGTGCTCGTCGTGATCCATTGACGCCCAAGTCGCGCCGCGACTCAGTTCGATCAGGGCAGACAGTTTCTCATTCGACGGCGAATCGCGTTCGCGCGCTTTTGCCAATTCGCTTTGCCGCTCCATGTGTGTCGGCGCGTGGTGGACAATCACGATGGGCGCTTTCACTTCTCCGTTCGCAGCGAGGCGATTGACTGCGCTGCCAAACCGAACGCGCTGATCGGCGCTTAACCGATAAGCCCGAGCCGGCAGACCCTGATGCCGAAGGCGCCGTTGCAAAGTGCGAATCCACCGGCTGAGCTGCTCGTCACCAGGAAAAAGCTCAACAAGCAGCCGATCGATGCGTTGAATATCCGTGGGCTCTCCGGAAAGCGCGACGCAGTGGATGGAGCCGGAAGCTTCGCTGGAAGACAACGACGTGAGAAGGATTGATCCAAGCGCACCAAGGGCCCGGATGCCGTCCTGCAACACGTTTGGTGTCGCGTTTTCCTGATTTTCCGCAGCCGACAATAGATCGGGCACGACTCCCCGGCTCGCCATCTCAGGAATCACGTCCGCAGGGTTCCCTAAGAGACCAACCGACGCAGCTTCATGCTTGCGGACGGCGTTCTTCAGAATGCGGAGTGCTTCATCCAAACTATTGACCATCACATCGCAATAGCCTGTCTTCACGCAGCGCTTGATGCGTTCGGAGTTCGCATCAATGCCGAGAAAAACCGCGCCATGCATCGTCGCCGCCAGAGGCAAGGCCACGCGCGACCCGGCCATGCTGGAACTGGCGACGAATTTGCCTCCCATATCGCCCCACGAATATTGTTGTTTTGCAGCGGCAAGAGCCCCGAACACGTCAGGCAAAAAACATTGCGGCCCGATGTACGTCCAGCTCGCCGCCGCGCCCGAATCGAGAACCAGAGCGCGAGGCGAGTCCTTACTCGTCTGAGTTATGCCACTCATCTTCCCCTGTCGCACCAGCAAAGTAGCGTCGTTCGCAAGACCACGCAGAGAATTGGCTATTGCGTGAAACGCAGCCCAGTCAACCGCTACCGAACCCAGCTCACTCGACGCGAGCAATGTCTCCGCATGCTCCGCAACGTCTGGATCGACGCTGTTCATCAGCATCCGTAGCACGGCTTCCTGTTGCCAACCCTTGCATGAGATTGCGGTGCCTCGAGGCGCGCGAACGGGCGTGTAGACCGCGCTGGACAAATGCACGTCGGCTTCCTTCGGATTCTGCATTGGAACATCTTAGGGATGCGACCTTAAGCGAGCAAGCCATCATCACGATCAGAAGCCGAGCGCGGCGGCAGCCTTGTATCCTAAGACCGCACTTCTTGATTATTTTTGCAATGGTTACATTGCGAGCCGCATGCGCTTACGTTAAAGTGGCGAGCATGGCGGCAGGAGCGGACGCAGCAAAGTATCCTCCACTGACAAAATGTTTTCTCGACGGCGTGGATAAATTTGCTAATCCGCGTGCGCAAATCTACCGGATTCCGGGCGAGAGTGGCGCTGCCGCATGGCATTCCATCCCGGCGCGCGAAATGCTTCGCCGCGTGGCTGGTCTTTCGAAGAGCCTGGTGGCGCTAGGTATTCAGTCTAACGATCGCGTTGCGTTATTCGCGCCCAATTGCCCCGAGTGGCACATCGCGGACTTCGCGATTCAAGGCGCGGGAGCAATCGTCGTCCCGATCTATTTCAACGAGTCGCCCGACCGCATTGCGTACATTCTGAATGACTCGGGCGCGCGCATCGTCTTTACATATGGCGAGGCACAAGCGCGCAAGATGGATGAGTTGCGCACGCGCGCCGCTGCCATAGAAAACGTCATTTGTGTTGCGCCGCCTAACGATCTTCGTCATCCGGTCCACGACTACAACTCTCTGATCGCGGCGGCTGGTGAAGCCGAGACTGCGGAGTATCGCGAGCGCGCCGCCAGAATCGCGCCCGAGCAGCTCGCCACGATCATCTATACGTCTGGCACTACCGGCGAGCCAAAGGGCGTGATGCTGACGCATTCGAATCTCAGCTCCAATGCCATCGATTCCTTCTCCGGGCAGGAGTTTTTCCGTGACGACGTCGCACTCTCATTGCTGCCGCTCGCGCACGTCTACGAGCGCGTGAATGACTATGGCCTATTATTCCACGGCGTGGCGCTGGCCTATGTGGAGCATCTCGATGCTGTTGCCCAGGCGCTATTGGAGGTGCGGCCGACGATCGCGGCTGCCGTTCCGCGTTTTTATGAAAAGATTTATGCAGGAATTATTGAAAAAGGGCATCGCGAGACAGGTTGGAAACGCAAAGTGTTCGATTGGGCGCTGCGCGTCGCACGCAGATCTGTGCCCTGGCGCGCGCATGGCGGACACGTTAGTACGGGGCTTTACGTGCAATGGCTGATTGCCAATGCGATTGTGTACAAAAAGATTCGCGAGGGGATCGGCGGGAAGATTCGTTTTTTCATTTCCGGGGGTGCGCCGATCAGCGCCGAGCTCGTTGAATTTTTCTGGTCGATTGGTATTCCCATCTATCAGGGATATGGGCTGACGGAGACTTCGCCCGTCGTCGCTGTCAATACGATGAAGGCGAACAAGGTTGGCACTGTCGGGCGGCCAATTCCTCATGTGGATGTGAAAATCGCCTCGGACGGCGAAATTCTCGTGAAAGGCCTTTGCGTGATGGAGGGGTATTACCACAAACCGGAGGACACTCGCGAGGTGCTTACGCCTGACGGCTGGTTCTCGACCGGGGATATTGGCAAGCTCGATGAGGACGGTTATCTCGTCATCACGGATCGCAAAAAGGAACTGTTGAAGACGGCGGGCGGCAAGTTCATCGCTCCTGCGCCAATCGAGAATGCGCTAAAGACTTCGCCGTATATCCTCAACGCGATTGTCGTCGGCGATCGGCGGAAATTCGCTTCTGTGCTAATTGTGCCGAATGTAGAAGCCATTGCGGCCGCTGCGCAGACGTCCGGGCGCGCAAACTTCTCGCGCGATCAGATTGCGTCCGACCCGTGGGTGCACGGCTTAATTGAAAGGGAGATCGAGCGATTGATGGCGCCTTTCGCGCAATACGAAAAACCGAAACGGTTTGCGCTCATCGCCAGCGATTTTACGTACGCCGCGGGCGAACTCACCTATACGCTGAAGCTGAAGCGCCGCGTGATCGAAGAAGAGTACAAGGATGTAATCGCCCGCCTGTACGCCGATGTTGAAGAGCCGCACCCGCTACCGCAGGCCTGATCCGGAGTACAATAGTCCGAAGGATTTCGGAGAAAATTCATGAAGGATCAGCTTGTCATTGCGGGACGTGCGTTCAACTCACGTCTAATCGTTGGCACCGGAAAATATCGCAGTTTTCACGAGCTGGCGCGTGCTCACGCCGCGTCAGGCGCGGACATGGTCACGGTAGCCGTGCGCCGCGTGAATCTCACGGACCGCTCGAAAGAATCGCTGCTCGATTACATCGATCGCGAAAAGATTTTTATACTGCCCAATACCGCCGGTTGTTATTCAGCGGATGAGGCCGTTCGCGCGGCGCGGCTCGGCCGCGAGGTTGGGCTGTCCGATTGGGTGAAGCTGGAAGTGATTGGCGACGAGCAAACGCTCTTTCCGGACACCGAGCAATTGATCAGCGCGACGAAGACGCTCGTCAAAGAAGGATTCACGGTGCTGCCGTACAC
>JBOGMU010000299.1:0-19158 GCA_050746865.1 Candidatus Acidiferrales bacterium | reverse complement strand
ACGGTTTGCGCGCCGCCCATGGACAGTCCGGCGATGGCACGATGATCCTTGTCGGTATAGACGCGGTAGTGTTTCTGAACGAACGGGACAATGTCGTCCACGATGCTTTGCGGATACGAGCCGGCGTATGGCTGCTGACCTCTCCCCCGCCCTGTAGCGAACTCGCCTCGGGCGCCATTTGCACCAGCCGCGCCAGCGTCACGGCCCGGGAAAGGGCCTCCACGCCCGGGGTTGGGTAGCGGGGCGCTCACCTGTTGCGGGGAAGGAGTTGGTCCGAGGCCAAAACCTTGAGAGACGGTCTGCGTGGCGTTTCCATTGGGCATGACGACGATCATCGGCGCGGCTTTTCCTGCTGCGATCAGATTGTCCATGATGATGTTGGCGCGGCCCATAGTCGTCCAGGCATCTTCATCGCCGCCCGCCCCGTGCAGGAGATAGAGCACGGGATATTTTTTGCTCGAGCCGGAGTTGTAATCGGGAGGGAGATATACGTCCATGCGGCGCTGGTCCATATGCAGCGTGGGCGACGGATACCAGAGCTGCTCGACCGTGCCGTGCGGAACGTCCTTGAACGTCCACATGTCGTCCGCCGGTCCAGCGACCATTAACAATGTGCTGAACCGGTTCCCATCGCGCTCGGTCTCGGAATTTGATGGGTCGAGAGTTCTTACGCCGTCGAGCATGTACCAGTAGCCGTAGAGTTGTGGATCGAGCGGGCCGACTGTGGCAGACCAAACGCCAGAGTCGTCCTTCGTCATCGCAATGTTGGTTGCTCCGATCCAATCGCCGTTGAGCGTGACCTCGTTGGCTTTCGGAGCATAGAGACGGAATGTCACATGATGATCCTCAGCAATTTCGGGAGACCTCAATCGAGGCGCAGGTGCCGGCGCAGCAGCGGCTGCGGCAGGTTGCGCAGCCTGATTCTGGCAATAGGCCGGAGTGGCGATCAACGCGGCCGCGATCAGAAACCTTCTGCAAACGCGATTCATAGAATCCTCCAGTTACTCATGACGGCGAGTTAAAAAGTTGTGCGTGAAGCCGTTCAGCATTGCCTGCTCATCACGCGCGATTCCCCGCGGTTGTAAATTGAGAGCAGACGCGGTGGAGGGTAAGGCGTCCAGCGGCAGAACGTCAACTTTAAATCCTCTATACCTTAAATTCCCGCCAGTTGTAACTCTGTCACAAGCCACCGTTCGGACAGCGCGGCCAGTCCTTTTCCGGCGCAGCGGGCGTTAAGCAGCGAGACCGCGAGACTTAACGCCCGATTGCACCGGCCTCGGGCGACCGAGAATTGCAGATGCGTGGCCTTCGTGGGGACACCGCCCTGCGAGTAAAGCGTCCCGACTGACTCTCGCAACCGGGATGGCCTTCGCCGTTTAGAAGTTTCCATCCAATAAAGGCTTGGGCAAGTATGCTACGGTAGCGAAGTTCGGAAGGCGGCTCGACGCGCTCGTTTTGGAGGCGATTAAGCCTCGTGTTTACTTGCCTGTACGGCAGCATTTTCAATACAGTCGCAATCCGCTGGACAGGCCGTATTTCGGCACGTAATATACGGCCAAAAGCAGGATCACACGGACGGCGTTCGTCTCGTGGTCTTGCGTTACGGATGGACCAATGTCCAGTGCCGATGTGAAAACAGCAAGTTGGATTCCACGCACGGAGGCTGATCTCCAGGCGATTCGGAAGCAATTGGCGCGAATTCTGGACAGCACACCTTTCAAGACGAGCAAGAGATACCCTGCCCTGCTCACCTACGTTGTCGAGAAGGCGCTTCAAGGCGGAACTGAATCCCTGAAGGAGCGTACGCTCGGCATCGAAGTCTTTCGCCGTAACGCCCAGTACGACACCAATGCGGATCCTGTGGTGCGCATTGCCGCCGGCGAGGTGAGAAAAAGGCTGGCGCAATATTATTACGAGCCGCGCCATAAGGATGAAATCCACATTGAACTTGCTGCCGGATCGTATGTTCCGGAGTTCTATGCCGCGCCGGATGCGAGAACAAATGCTGCCGCTGTGTCCGACCGCATAGGTGAGATTGCGACGGCTGGGGATCGGACGATTTCCGGGCGGTTTCCGTTGGAGGATGGGCATTCTGCCGTTAGTACCTCGCGCTGGCGCCGCATTTTGATTCCGGCGCTTTGCCTGATTTTGGGTGTGGTGGCGGGCGTTATTGGAGCGCGGGTGCGAACCGCGGTGTCGTCTGCGCCGCTTACGGGGATCGACGAATTCTGGCGTCCGCTAATCGGCGCGCCGGGCACGGTATGGTTGTGCGTCGGCGAAGCGTACGTAACCGGAGTTGAACTAAATCCGAATGGGGCGCGCAACCGATTCGATGCGAACTACCGATTGAGCTCCGGAGAGCAACGCGCGTACCCTGCGCTGAACCTTGCGGATTCCACGGTGCTAGCGCGTGTGGCTGGTCTGCTACAGACGCGGGACAAAGGCTATTCCGTTCACGGTGAAAGCGAGACGACGTTTTCCGATTTAACGAACGGGCCTGCTGTGCTGATCGGCTCTTTCAACAACGATTGGACGATACGGCTCTCGGACCAGCTGCGATTTCACTTTGAAATGGACCGCGATGCGGGAGAGCAGTGGATCGTGGACCGCCAGAGGCCGAGTGAGAAGATTGGAGCGCACCAGATTAGCCTCGCCACCCTCGATACGACAGATGCGTACGCGATTATCTCGCGGGTGCATGATCCTAGCACGGGGCAAATGGTCGTTGCGCTTGCGGGGATATCGACCGACGGCACCACGGCGGCGGGCAGATTTGTTTCGGAACCTCGTTATTTGGCGGAGTTCGCGAAGAGTGCGCCACGCAATTGGCAGAACGAAAATCTTCAGATTGTGATCGCGGCTCCTATTGTCGACGGCAGCCTTGGGCCGCCGCACGTCGTTTCCAGCTATATCTGGTAACTGGAACGCAAAAACGCCGCCGAGACGGCGGCGCTACGCTACCGCAGTGCCGATCGGTTCTTTTTGACTCGCGAGCGAGCGCGTTTCGAGATACGCGGAGACTAGGCCCCAAACATAGACTGCAGACAAGGCTCCAAGACATACGGTGGCAAGGCGGACATAGCGATCCACGAGTTGAATGATAGACCAGCCGTACATTGTCGTGAGCAGGCTGGGATCCGACAGATTCACTCCCTCGATTTCGCCGAATGGAATATTTTCGTAGGGCCCTGACCAAAGACGAAAAACGTGCATGAAGGCTAGCGCACCGATTACCAACAATCCCCAGCGGAGACCCCAACTTTTATAGAGCGCGCTGTCGCGCGGGGCGTAAAACGTCGCCATCAGGATTGTGGCGAGGACCATTGCTCCGCCATCGCCCCCGAAAACGATGAGAGCTTCCTGCTTGAACGGCGTGAGGCTTTGGAGGCTCAGTTCAAAAAGGAGCAGGGCCGCAGCGGCGCAAACCCATCCCCAGCGATGCGTCCGCCACGCGACAAATCCGCCAAAGCCAATTGCGGCAATGACGATAAATACGATCAACCAGGAACGAGTGTCGCCGTGCATCGTGACCCAAAGCATAGGCACGGCCCAGCGGCCTGTGAGCCAAGACGTGATTGCGTGCCCGCTCTCGTGTACAACCATCGCGAGCATGCCGGCAGCCATGTCAAAACCTGTGCTCGTCAGCAAACGCGCGAGGAGCAATGCGAGCGGCAACGCGAATATTCGATACTTCAATTCCTTCGCTGCGCATTTTTGGAGATCGGCAGGCGTGGAGGGGCTGATCGCGTCAGGCGAGAGAGCCCACGACAGAGCCGCGGCCGCCATCGCGACTTGTGCGGCCGGCACGACCGGAGGGATCGTCATCTGAGGCGCAGAATGATTAGGTGCGGCGGGATGCGTTACGGGCGCGTCGACCGGCGGTTGATAATGTGCGAAGACGACGCCGCACTTGAGGCACTCGGTTCGCTGGAGTTCGTGGTCGAATTGGCATTTTGGGCAGCGCATTGTTGAAGTGACCGCTTCCGCTCTGCCGGTTGGCCTGCGAAATGCGAACTATTCCAGCAGATCAGACAATTATGTGGCTAACGTCGCGCAGATGAGTAACAGTACAAAACTCGTGGTTCACTAACGATAATCATGCGCCGATAAACTGCGTGCCGCGCTGAAGGGCCGCGGAGCTACCTTTAAGTCCACGTCAAAACCTGCTACAGATTTGGTTCGGGCCAGTCGGGGAGGTTTGCGAGCATGGCGTCCCACGTCGGGTGGGCGCGCAGGGCATTTACGACGACGGGCAGAGGATCGGGAAGAATTTCCGGGAAGAGTCGCTCCTCGGTGAAATTCACCCGAAATGCCAACTGCTCTGCCGGCGGATTGAACTGGGCGTTTACGCCAGGCTTGTTGCCGCGCGCGTCTATGCGATACCAGCCTTGTTGGGGCAAATGGACGGCATTCAATCCGTGCAAGGAATACGGCGCGCCGTTATCGTGAATGCTGAGACGCTGATAGCAGAAAGCGGCAGGGATGCCGTTGGCGCGCAATAATGCGGCGAGCAAATGGCTCTTGGCGTAGCAATAGCCGGTGCCTTCCTTCAATACTTCCGAGGCAATACACGTTACAGGATTGCGATGAAAGTCGGAGCTGTGTTGGATTTCGTCGCGAACCCATTCGAAGCAGCGACGCGCGATTTCAATCTGATCCATCGCGCCGACGGACAATTTTCTGCTCTTGGCGAGCACGCTCGGGTGCTGCCAATCGATGATTTCCGTTGAGCGTAGAAATGGGTCGGAGGGTTGCATGGTGTTCTAGATTACGCGAGAACTTGCCAGACGCGGAAGATCGAGCACTGAAACGGGGAAATCCCGCCTGAGCATTCGGGGCTCGACGATCATGAGCGGCGTTCGATCAGTGGCCGGCTGAAAAGAAAGCCGGTCGCTACGAAAAGCAAACTCAATGTGCCCGCACGAGTTTTGCAGGCCGCAAAAGGGCGCAGCGAGCAGCGCCCCTACGAGTGACCAGCACGAAAAACAAGAGCGCCCACCGAGAAACGCGCGAAAACTTCGCGCGCAATCGTGGCCGCTACGAAACCGGAGTGTAAAGCAAGAGGGATCCTTCAGTCGCCCGCTTCGCGGGGCGACTGAACGATGACGAGCTTTTCATTTCTTGCCAAGCGGGAGCGGCCCTTCGCGAGAGCACTCAGGGTAAACAAGCAGCGCCCCTACGGTAGTGAATGTGCATCGTTCGATGCGATGGGCTAACAGTTCTTCAGCCAGCGGGCGACGTCTTTGGCGTGATAGGTGAGGATGATGGAAGCGCCTGCGCGTTGGATGCCGGTGAGGATTTCGAGTGCGACGCGCTTTTCGTCAATCCAGCCGTTGCGCGCGGCGGCTTTCACCATGGCGTATTCGCCGCTCACGTTATAAGCGGCGACAGGAACGTCGAAGCGCTCACGCACGCGCTGGATCACGTCCAGGTAGGCCAGCGCGGGCTTTACCATGATCATATCCGCGCCCTCTTCCAAATCGAGTTCGACTTCGCGCAGCGCCTCGCGTGCGTTTGCCGGATCCATTTGATAGCTGCGGCGATCACCGGATTGGGGCGCAGAATCGGCCGCTTCGCGAAATGGTCCGTAGAACGCGGAGCAGTATTTCGCAGCGTAAGAAAGAATTGCGACATCCTGAAATTTATTTTCGTCGAGCTTGCGGCGGATCGCTGCGACGCGGCCGTCCATCATGTCCGAGGGCGCGACGATATCCGCACCAGCACGCGCGTGCGAAAGCGCGGCATTGGCGAGCAGTTCGAGGCTGGGGTCGTTGAGGACATTTTCGCCCTCGATCATGCCGCAATGTCCGTGGCTCGTGTATTCGCAAAGGCAAACGTCGGTGATGACGAGGAGATTGATTTTCGCTTTGCGTATTGCGTCAATCGCGCGTTGAACCGCGCCGGTTGCAGAGGCAGCTTCGGAGCCGGTTTCGTCTTTGCGTTCAGGCAAGCCGAAAAGAATTACGGCCGGAATGCCCAGATCGGCGACTTCGCGACATTCTTCAACGGCCTTATCGACGGAGAGTTGATAGACGCCGGGCATCGAGCCGACCTCCTGGCGGACGTTCGTGCCGGGACAAACGAAAAGCGGGTAGATGAGGCCGGTGGTGGAGAGATGCGTTTCGCGCACGAAGCCGCGAAGCGCCTCCGAACGGCGGAGGCGGCGCGGTCGATGGGTTGGGAAGGTCACGTTGGAAACCTCATTCGTGTTTACGGTATCTGTTCAGATTCGTACCTCAGGGGCTAAAGCCCCTTTACCATGGACGTTCTTTGTCGGAGCTGAAGCTCCGACCCCCTGAAAACCTTCGCATTTCCGCAAAACTGCAAAAGCCGGTCGTTACGAAACCAATTGCCAGGCACGATGCTCGGTGACGCGAGAAGCGGCGCAGCCCTTCGCAAGAGCACTCAGGGTAAACAAGCAGCGCCCCTACGGACCAGCATAAATCGACACAGCCAAGAGTGGCTGTGCCACAAAGGCGGCCGCTACAAAACCGTGCCCGCCTCGCCAAAGGCCGTCACTGGCGCGTGTAGAACTGCGCCAAAGCTTGGGCCAGGCCGTGGGCTGACGATTCTGCGGCCTGAATCGTTACCGGCAAACCGGCGTCGCGCAACGATTGCGCCGTCGTGGGTCCGATCGCCGCGAAATGAACAGTTTTCGCGATCCTTGCTGCGTCTTCCGCGCCCAGCGTCGCCACAAAATTCTGCACGGCGGACGGACTCGCGAACATCACGACATCGACATCACCGCTCCTGATGCGGTCGGCCACGGTCACGTCAATTTTTTCCGGCAATGCGGTGCGATACGCAGTTACTTCGGTAACACGCGCTCCCACTTTGCGAAATGCGGCCGAAACGGCTTCGTTTCCGCGGTCACTGCGCGGCAGCAACACTGCGCCCTTTTTAACGCGGGGCGCGAGCTCCCTCGCTAGCGATTCTCCTGTGCGTTCGCGGCCGACGTAATCGGCGCGAGAACCTTCTTCGATCAAAGCCCGCTCGGTCGTAGGACCGACAGCGGCTACGAAAGGCAGAGATTTCTTGCCTACGCCAAATTTCACGCCTAAATTGCGGCAGCGCTCGAAAACGTATCGTACAGCATTCGCACTGAGGAAGAGAACGACGTCAAACTCGTTCAGCCGTCGCAAGGCGTCATCGAGAGGCGCCGAATCCTCCGGCGGGGCGAACCGTATCATGGGAAAGAGCAAGACCTCAGCGCCGCGCGCATTTAGTTCGCGAACGAGTTCCCCTGCCTGCTCGGGAGCGCGTGTAGCCACAATGCTTTTGCCCGCGAGGGACGGTCTGCGCGAATCAGCCAACGGACCGTCCCACGAGACGCAGAATTTTGTCGGCACCAGCTTCGATCAAAGAACGGCCGAGCCGCACGCCGATTGCCTCCGCATCTGCTACCGCGCCTGCATCGTTCCGGCGCACAGATTCCGTGCCGTCGGGTGAAAAAACGCCCGCCTCGATCTCCAGTTGGCCAGATACGGCGATTCGTGCCCATGCGCCTATGGGAACCTGACAACCGCCTTCGAGTTCACGCAGCAGGGCACGCTCGGCGGTGACGCAGGCGCGAGTCTCCTGATCATTAAGCGATACAGCCAACGCGATTGCTTCGGAATCGTCCGCTCGCGTTTCAATGCCAAGCGCGCCCTGGCCGACGGCGGGGAGCATTACATCCTGCTTGAAAATCTGCGTCACTCTGTCGCTCGCGCCGAGACGGTTCACGCCAGCTACCGCGAGGACAATCGCGTCAAAGTCGCCCGCGGCGAGCTTTTTCATGCGCGTGTCTACATTACCGCGCAAATCGGCGACAACCAGATCGGGCCGGGCGTGGCGAAGCTGGGCTTGCCGCCGCACACTGCTCGTGCCGATTCGCGCACCAGCGGGCAGACCTTTCAAAGATTTGTTCGTGCGGGATATGAGGCAGTCGCGCGGATCTTCGCGGCGAGCGATCGCCGCGAAAACGAGGCCTGCAGGCGTTTCGGTGGGCACATCTTTCATGCTGTGGACGGCGATGTCGACCGTGCCGGAGAGAAGCGCGTCTTCGATTTCCTTGATGAAGATGCCCTTGGCGCTACCCTCGGCGCCGATTTGAGCAACGGATGCGGTCTGCAACTTGTCGCCGGATGTGTGAATGCGAACGAGTTCGGCTTCGACGCCATGGCGACGAGCAAGTTCATCGCGAACGTGATTCGCTTGCCAGAGGGCCAGCGCGCTACCACGGGTCCCGATGCGCAGCGGGCGATTCACTCCTTATCCTCGCGATTCGCGTTGTCCAAGCCCCAAAGATGACGCAGCGCGTCCACGGCACCCAGGCGTCCGCGCATGCCGCGCCCGATGCGCATTTGTTCGGCGGGCGCGTCGAGAACGCGGTCAATAAGCTGCTCGGTAAGCTTCACCATGCGCGCGTGCTCTTCAGGCGAGAGGTTTGTATTTGCGGCCAGATGCTCACGAAGCAACTTTTCGCGCTGGCGATGAAAATGTTTGCGGAGATCTTCGACGATCGAACCTGCGGCGAGTCCGGCGCACCAGGATTCGAACTTTGTAATGTGCTCGCTGATCAAGGCTTCGGCGCGTGGTATTTCGGCTTCGCGCGCTTTCTTGTTTTGCTCGACGATTTCACCGAGATCGTCAATGTTGTAGAGATACAGGCTGTAGAGACCGGCGGCGTCGGCGGCAACATTGCGCGGGACGCCAAGGTCAACAACGAACACCGGGCGGCCTTTGCGGCTGTCGATCGCGCGCTCGAGCATGGCGCGCGTGAGCACGGCTTCGCCGCCGGAAACAGATGTGACGATCACGTCTGGTGCGCTAAGGACGCGTTCGAGCGAATCCCATGCGATTGCTTCAGCGCGCATGCGGGAGGCAAGTTCGGCAGCGCGATCGAAAGAACGATTCACTACGGTGAGTTTTCCGATATTGCGGCTGCGAAGATGTTCGACAACCTGCTCGGCCACGCTGCCTGCGCCAACGATGAGTGCTGTGTGCCCTTTAAGATTGCCGAAGACGCGTTCGGCAAGTTTTACGCCGGCAAGCGCAACAGACATGGGCCGGGCGGCGACTTCCGTCTCGGCGCGAACGCGCTTTCCGACTTCGAGCGCGCCCTGAAAGACGCGATTGAGGACGGGGCCGGTTGAACCATGATCGAGGGCCTGGCCGTAAGCCGTTTTCACCTGGCCGAGAATTTCCGCTTCACCGAGCATCATCGAATCGAGGCCGGAAGCAACTCGAAATAGGTGACGCACGGCTTCGGGACCAATCCAGCGGTAGAGTTTGCCGTTCAGCTCAGAGCGCGAGATGCGGTGATAATCCGTGAGAAAGGCTTCCATCGCTTCCGTCACGACGACTCCGTCACTGCCGGGGACACCGTAAAGTTCGCTGCGATTGCAGGTGGAGAGCACGACGGCTTCTTCGAGAATTCCCTGGTGACGCAGCTCGTCAGCCGCTTCCAGCGCCTGCTGTTGTGTGAATGCGACGCGTTCGCGCAACTCGACGGGTGCCGTGCGATGGCTGCAACCGATGAGCGCCACTTGAATTCTCGCCGCGTTGGCCGTAGTAGACATTAAAAGTAGCGATGGAAATGCGTCATATAAAGATTTACAACCGTGTAACTGAAGAGCACGATCAGAAAATTGAGCGCGCACAGCAGGGCCGCGCGCGAACCGCGCCATTTCGCCTGCCGTGATAGCGCGAGGTACGCAATATAGACAGCCAGGATCGCGACCGTGACGATCACTTTCGGATCGCTCAATGCAAAGCCGCCGGTCAGCCGATGTTCCCAAACGAATCCGATCGAGACGCCGCAGCACAAGGCAACAAGACCGACCCACACTCCTCCGCGAGCCATGCGGTCAAGCAGATCGAGCGGCGGAAAGCGCCAGAACGCCGCGCCGAGATGGTGCGAACGCAGCAACCGGTCTTGCGCCAGATAGACAAGGCTCAATACAAAGGACAACGCGAATGCCGCGTAAGCCCACGTGTTGAGCGTAACGTGGAACGCGAACAATGCACCGGACGCGCGCGGCGGATGGCCGGCAGCGCCGCCGGCAAAACTTTCCAGACCGGTCATCCAGACAACGAGCAAGGCGGTGATGACGGCTCCGACTCCGCGTTGGCGATGAAAGATCTCGAGCGCTAGATACGTGACGCCTAGAAGCCATGCGAAGAGCGACATCGAGCCGTAGAGGTCATCATAGGGAATCGTGTGAGTGAGGCGGGAGCGTTCGAGCAGCGCGAAATAATGGGCGACGATCGCGATGGCCAACAGCAGCGTGGCCGAGCGGCCGAGCCAGTCATTGGGTGCATAGAGCAGGCGCGCATAACAGCAGAAGCTAGCCACGTAGAGCGCGAGGCTCAACCATTGCAAGGGATGTGCCATGAAGCTTAATTATAGCGCCGAATGGCAGCTCAACGCGCTCCGCGATGTGGCAGCGCGTACCCACCCAGGCGCGCGAACGCTCATTTTGCAATCGTGGCGCGGTCGACTAAGATAGTCGTGTGACCTCCCGAAAAACGGACGGCTTGACGCAAAAAGAGCTCTTTCTGCGCGCCTGCAGATTCGAGCCTGTGCCGCGCGTTCCTGTGTGGATGATGCGGCAAGCGGGGCGCTATTTGCCTGAGTATCAGACGGTGCGCGCGAAGCATTCTTTTTTGGACATTTGCAAAACGCCGGAATTGGCGGCAGAAGTGTCGCTGCAGCCTTATCGTTTGGTTGGCGTGGACGCGATAATCGTGTTTTCCGACATTTTGATTGTGGCCGAGGCGATGGGCATGCCACTGGATGTGCCCGATTCGGGACCCGTGCTCTCGAATCCAGTGCGAGACAAGGCGGCGGTGCGCGCGTTGCGCGAATTCGATCCGGCGCGAGAGACGAAGTTTGTAAGCGATGCGATTCGCGCGATTTGCACCGAGGCCGGGCCGGATGTGCCGGTGATCGGGTTCGCGGCGGCGCCGTGGACGTTGGCCTGCTACATGATCGAGGGCAAGACGCGCGGCGATATTTCGCGTGCGAAGTCGCTGCTGCGCGACGATCCGGTTCTATTGCGCGAACTACTGCAGCGAATCGCTACTGCGACGATTTCGTACTTGCGAGCGCAAATCGCCGCGGGAGCCTGCGTGATTCAACTCTTCGATACCTGGGCGGGCGAATTGAGCGACGAGGAATATCGCGCTTTCGAGTTGCCGGCGACGCGCGCGATTTTTGGGGCTCTCGAACGTGGGGGGGTGCCGCGGATACTTTTTGCGAAAGGTTCGGCCCGCCATCTGGATGCAATGGCTGAAACGGGCGCGGACGTCTTGAGCGTGGATTGGAACACGGATCTGGCCGACGCGCGCACGCGGACGGGCGATCGCGTGGCGCTGCAGGGGAATGTCGACCCGTCCATATTGCTCCGAACGCGCGAAGAGGTATGCACGGCGGCGCGTTCGGCCGTGGAGAAAACAAGCGGCGTAGGGCACATTTTGAATTTGGGACATGGGATCTTGCCGACGACGCCGGTAGAAAATGCGCGCGCGTTCGTTGAGGCGGGCCAGAGTGCAACGATGGCGCAGGCGCCTGCGGGGCGAGCGGATTAACGATGGCTGGAGAACGCCAAAACGGTGCGCAACTAGACGTCGGCAAAGTGTCTGACGCAGTTCTGGAGAAATACAATCGGCCTGGGCCACGCTACACGAGTTATCCGACGGCGCCGGTGTGGAAAGACGATTTCGGGCCGGATGATTTACAGAAGTATTACGCGATTGCGGATGAGCGCGCGACGCCGCTCTCGCTCTACATGCATCTGCCGTTCTGCGAGAGCTTGTGCCTGTTTTGCGCGTGCACTGTTTCCATTCAGAAGGATAAATCTGTTGCGATTCCCTACCTTGCCGCACTGAAACACGAGATCGAGCATGTGGCAGATCACGTTTCGCGCAGGCGACCGGTGATTCAGTTCCATTGGGGCGGCGGAACGCCCACGTATCTTTCGCCAGCGCAATTGGCAGACCTGTTTGCGTTCACACGCGAGCGATTCTCGTTTGCGCCGGACGCCGAGATAGGCCTGGAGGTCGATCCGCGCGTCACGAGCCGCGAACATCTCGAGACGCTGCGGCGGCTTGGCTTCAACCGGCTCAGTATGGGCATTCAGGATTTTGAACCGACGGTGCAGCAGACAATTCATCGCGTTCAGCCATACAAGCTGACGCGCGATTTGATTATGGTGGCGCGAGAACTGGGTTTCGGAAGCCTGAATATCGATCTGATTTATGGCTTACCTTATCAGACACCCCAAACGTTCAGCGCCACGATTGCGCAGGCGCTCACATTGAAGCCAGACCGTGTAGCAATGTTCAGCTATGCGCATGTGCCCTGGCTAAAAAAACAGCAGGGCTCATTCGCGGCGCATCTTCCAGAGGGCCGAGAAAAGTTCGCGATTTTTCGGGCGGGGCTCGAGGGCTTTCTCGACGCAGGCTACGTTTATATCGGCATGGATCACTTTGCGCTGCCCGGCGATGAACTTGCGGTTGCTCAACACAACCGCACACTGCATCGGAATTTTCAGGGGTATACAACAAAAGCCGGGGCCGATCTTTATGGCATGGGCGTAAGCGCAATCAGTTCGATTGGGCGCTCGTACGCACAGAATTCGCGGGAGATTCCTGACTACCAAGTCGCCGTGAAGGATCGCGGCGTTGCCACAATGCGCGGCTATCGCCTCTCGGATGACGATGAGATTCGGCGCGCAGTGATCGGGCGCCTTCTGTGCCACACAGTGATTTTCAAGCGCGAGATTGAACGGGAATTCGGTATCGATTTCGACGATTATTTCGCGGGCGAACTCGAACGACTTTCAGAACCACAGGACGAAGGACTCGTCGTTCTTGGAACGGACGAAATTCGCGTGACTCCGCTTGGTAGGATTTTTATTCGCAATGTGGCGATGACTTTCGACCGCTATCTGCACGAGCAACAGATTGACAAGCGGCCGCTTTTCTCGAAAACATTGTAAATGTCTGGCTGAGGCATCGACGATCGGCTCCCTCAGGGGCTAAAGCCCGCATTCACACAGGCTCTTAATGTGGAGCTGAAGCTCCTACCCCCTAAAAAGCGACGCGAGAAACCTTCGCTAAGGATTAGCCAACAAAGTGGACGATTCCAAACAGGTCGTCGTAATCGGTGGAGGCATATCAGGCCTCGCCTGCGCGTATCACCTTAGCCAGATGGGTATTCCCGCTGTTCTCTTCGAGGCTGCATCCCAAGCCGGCGGCTTGATGGGAACTGTCGAGAAAGAAGGATTCCGATTTGAAGCGGGCCCGCAGAGCTTTCAAAGCACTCCGCTGCTAGCGCAACTGATCCATGATTTGAGGCTCGAAAGCGAGCTCGTGCAAGCCGATCAACGCTCGCCACGTTATATTCTTCGCCACGGCCGAATGCAGAAGATTGCAATGTCGCCGCAGGCGTTGCTGGCTAGCTCATTTCTCACGCCAAGATCGCGTTGGAAGATTGCTTCCGAAGCATTTCGCCGCACGAAGCCGCCTACCGATGAGGAATCGCTTGCCAATTTCGTTCGCCGCAAATTCGGGCACGAAATCCTCGAATACCTCGTCTCGCCATTTGTGTCGGGCGTGTATGCAGGCGACCCCGAGAAGCTCAGTCTTCGCGCAGCGTTCCCTTCCCTTGAGGAATGGGAGCGAGAATATGGCAGCGTGATCCGCGGCGCTATGAAGTCGCGGAAGAAAAATGGCGGCGGCACGCCACCCGCGCTGTGTTCTTTCAAACGCGGCATGGCGACGCTTCCGACCGCTCTTGCCGCGTACCTTGGCGAAAAGTTAAAGCCGGGAACGCCGGTCGCAACCATTGCGAGAGCTTCGTCGAATAATCGCGGATACGAAATTCGCCTCCAGAATCGGGCCAGCGGAGCAATCCAAGCCGCGGCGGTCGTTCTTGCGGCGCCCGCTTATGCTGCTTCGCACATGGTGCGTACACTAAATGAATCGCTGGCAGATACGCTTTCCGGAATTGCGTATGCATCCGTGGTGGTCTACTGCGCCGGGTATTACGATAGGCAAGCCACCATGCCACCCGCGGGTTTTGGCGTACTGATCCCGCGCAGCGAAAAGCACCGTACGCTGGGCATCGTATGGAATTCCTCATTGTTTCTTGAGCGCGCGCCTCGCGGGCAATTTGCGATCAGTAGCTTTCTCGGTGGCGCGACCGACCCTGATGTTTCGGAGCATTCGGACGCGGAAATCGCCGCGATCACGGAGAAAGACAGCGCCACAATCCTCGGCATTACCGGGAGCCCTATTGCTAGCGCATTGTGGAGGCACGCCAAGGCTCTGCCGCAAGACAACCTAGGGCATGGACACGTCGTTGAATCGTTGCGCGGCGCAGAACGCTCCATACCTGGGCTCTTCTTTTCGGGGAATTATCTGGAAGGCCCATCGATCGGGAAATGTGTCGAGCATTCGTTCAAAACCGCCGAAGCCGCGCGCGATTATTTGAACGCTTCGTAATTTTCGCGGGAACAAGGGCTTAATCGGCGTGAGCGTCCGGAACGACGTCACGTCCGGTGGCAGTGCGGCTCGAACTCGTGATGCGGCCCCAGGCGCTGGTCTTCCAATTGTCTGCGGCTTCGCGCGGCAAAATCCACGGAGGCAGGTCAATCGCAAGTCCGCGCGCAAGCCCTTGCACGTATGGTTCGTACATTTCGCGTAATTTCCCCATTTTCGCAACCGGCTCGGGCGCATCGCGAAGTTGAAATTCCGTGGGCGTGAGCAAAACGCGCAGGCGCTCAAAATCGGCGTCGGGAAGGCGTTCGCCAGTACGCTCCGGTACAGCGTAAAAGACCTGCGCGAGATCTACGACTGTATGCCGGCAGATTGCAAATGTAAGACGAGCCTGGCGAGCGAGCGGGCCGGTCTGATCCGCAAGCAGAATCGTGCAAGTGTCGAGGATCGCGACGAGCGCGCCAAGCCACGACTCGTTGTTGTGTTGCGAGCGGAAATAGCAAAGCACAGGATACGAGATGTGGCTCTCAAGAATGTCCGCGGCGGCGCGTTCCCATTCGTGCAGAAGCTGCTCGAGGCCGCGCCCGCCATCGGCTCCGACATGACGGCGGAGCAATTCAGCGGCGGTAGGAGGCGAACCGGCTCGGGCATCGAGCAAGACAATGCTCACTTCGCGCCGCGAAAAGGCCTGATAGATCACGGGCAAATAGCTGAGCACCAACGCGAGAAAACCGAAGCCGAGTCCGCTCTCCGCGACGGCCAAAACACGCTCCACGGCCGTATGCGGCACAACGTCACCGAGGCCCAGCGTGAACATTGTGGTGCCGCTCATGTAAAAAAGAGGGGGCAAGCTGCTATCGATTCCGCCAGCCAGCGCCGCACTGTGATAAATAAAACCGAACCCGGCGATGATCGCCAGCGCCCAGACAACGAAAAGCATCAGGAGCGAGAGCGGCCCGTAAAAGCTGAGAAAGGATTCGCGGCGCGCGCGCTTACCGATTCGTCGGGAGATGCCACGCCAAACGAACCACGTGGTGCGGTAATAAAGCACCGTGAGGCGAAAGCGACGCGCCACCCGCCGAGGCAGAACGACCGTCTCAAACGCCTCCCAGAGCACAACAATAATGATGGCGATCCCAATGACCGCCGACCAGATCATGCCGCTTGCTCGAGAACCGCGTTCAACGTGATTTCGGCGTTGAGCACGCGCGAAACGGGGCAGTTTGCCTTCGCGCCGGCAGCCGCTGCCTGGAACGCTTCATTCGAGATGCCGGGGACGCGCGCGGCCAGATCGAGGTGAACTTTGGAAATCGTCCATCCCGCGTCGAGCTTTTCGAGCGTGACTTTGGCCGTGGCTTTCAGCGATTGCGGAGTGAAATTCATCGTACCGAGTTGCGCCGAAAGCGCCATGGCGAAGCATCCGGCGTGGGCGGCGGCAATGAGCTCTTCCGGGTTCGTACCTTTGCCGCTTTCAAAGCGGGTTGAGAAAGAATATTGCGTGTCTTGCAAGACGCCGCTCGCCGTCGAAATGGCGCCCTTGCCTTCCTTCAGTGAACCTTGCCAAACCGCGGTTGCTGCTCGTTCCATGGTGATGCTCCTTTCAATCAAGAATGCGAATGACGGAAAACGGTCGCGGGCGAACCGCTCACCGCAAGAAGGGCCGGGAAAACAATCGGAAAAGCAAAATGCTACATCGATTCCGCGAACGGACGCATTAAGAGTTTGTCTGGCAACCGGAAAATCGTAGCTTCAGCGGCTGAAGGGGCTGCGAAAAAAATCGCAAACGAGGCTTCAGGGGCTAAAGCCCTGTTCATCGGGCTGCCTTTACGGCGGGGCTCGAAGCCCCGCCCTTCCAAAACCCAGTTGCCACAAAGGCGCATTAAGGCACGAGCACGATCTTGCCGCTCGCCGAGCTTTCCATGATGGCAACATGCGCGCGCGACGCTTCAGCCAATGGAAATTCCTGGGAAACAACCGGCCGCAGCGTCTTATTTTCGAGGCCGGCGGCAAGCGCCGAATGAATACTGAAAAGGTCGGCGGCGGAAACATTCCAGAGCGTCATGCCTAGGATGGCGCCATCGCGCGACATCAAGTCGCGCGGATTAATCTCAATATTCCCGCGATTGCCGACGACAACTACACGCCCGCCATGCGCGAGAATCGTGAGGTCGCGCGCAAGATTGACGTTCGCGAGCATCTCAATGATTACGTCATAGCCACGGCCACCCATGAGCGAGAGCGCTCTATCGAAATGATCGGAGGCCTTATGGTCGAGCGCCTCGTGCGCGCCTTCGGCTTTGACCAACGCGCGCCCTTTGTCGCTACCGGCCGTACCGACCACATGGAGCCCCGCGGCGCGCGCAAGTTGCGTCGCCGCGATGCCGACGCCACCGCTGGCGCCGTGAATCAGAACTGCTTCACCGGCATGAGCCCCGCCACGATGGAAGAGCGCGCGATAAGCCGTGCCGTACGGAACACCTAGCGCCGCGCCTTGTGCGAAAGAAACGTGTTGTGGCAGCGGGAAAACGGACGATTCGTCGCAAAGCGCCTGCTCGGCATACGTGCCGCTCAGGCTACCGGCTACATAGACACGGGCCCCGGGAGCAAATCGCGTTGCGTTTTTACCGCTGGATTCAACCGTGCCCGCACCGTCAGTACCTGGGGTATACGGGAGCGCCGGTTTACGGGCGTAAACGCCGGCACGGATGTAAGTCTCCACAGGATTCACGCCCGCGGCGTGCATCCGGACGACCACTTCGCTGGCCTCGGGCTTTAGTTCGGGGACGTCTTCGATTCGCAGGACTTCGGGACCGCCAAATTCTCTAACGCGAATGGCTTTCATGCGCTGCTCCTGGCTCTTGGATTCGATTCAGCGGAGATCGGAAAGTTGCGGCCGAATTTCAGCCTGCGCCGGAAGGGCGGGACGTTTAGGTTGGGTCGAGGCAATCGAGTGAAAGTTCAACGTTTGATCGATATGGTCCAAGAGGTGACCATGAAGGTTTTCATAGGCACCAAATACGAAGAACGGAATCATCGCAGCAATGACCCAAAGCTTGGCCCGTCCGGGAACCTTGGCTTCCGGTTCCCAACGGAACAGCCGACGAGATATCTCAAAGGCGACCCAGAGCGAAACGGCCAGGCCGAGAACATCCGTCCCCAGGTCGAAAAGGTTAACCGTGTTGGTGGTGGAAGTCTGCAGACCCGCGGCTAAGTATGTGGCCGGCATAAAGAGAGCTGCACGGCGAATCCACATCGGCATCAAGCTAAGGGGAACGGTGGCGCCTGACAGGAAAAGAAATCCAAGCCAGATCAGTTGATTGATAAGCTGCGTTTCCTGCATCGTGTTTGTGACGCTCGCAATGATTAGCCCAAATGCCGAAAATGCCGCAGATCCAAATGTGATTAGTACGAAGATGGCCCAGGGATTGCCCCAGTTCTGAATATGAAGCACCCAGCGGCACACGAGAATCTCAACGAAAAGCGTCGGCAGCGTCATTATATAGTTCGAAAGAATGCTCGAAGCGAGTAAGGGTCCAGCGCCCATAGGTGCGAGGCGGAAGCGGCGTAGGATACCCTGCTCTCTGAAGGTGACGAGCTGAACGCTCAGGCCCCAAAAGCTTCCCATGACGGTGATAGTGAGGAGATCTGCTAGTGCGTACTCGCCTAAAAATCCCCCGTGACGACCGACGAAAATGACGAGGCCGATGAGGAAGAGCATCGGCATCATCAAGCTGAAAAAGAAGAAAGTGCGGTTGCGCATCGCCAGAAGCATGCGGACCTTCGTCAGGGACCACGTAGCGGCGAAGTACTTTGGCCGCGATCCGCGGTCGATCGCTTGAGAAGCGGTCATTCGCGCAGCCTCCGGCCGGTAAGTTCGATAAAGACATCTTCGAGCGTCGGAGAGAACATTTCGAGGCTTTGAAGTTCGTTGCCCTCCGCCTCAAGCTGCTTGACGAGAGCGACGATCGTTGCCGGCGGGCGCGATGAATGCAAAACATACGAGCCGTCGAATTCCCGGCAATTCGTAACGGCATCGATGTGCGCCAACGCACCATTCGTAAGAGGCCGAGCAAGCCGAAGTTCGATTCGCGTGCTGCCGGCTGAATTGTGTTTCAACTCGCGTGTGGTGCCTTGGGCAATCACCTTGCCCGAATCAACGATAGCGACGCGGTCGCAGAGGCGTTCGGCTTCCTCAATGTAGTGCGTCGTGATGAGGACAGTCTTCTTTGCGTGCTTCAGGTCTTCAATGATGTCGTAAATTTCGCGGCGAACCTGTGGGTCCAAACCGGCGGTGGGCTCATCGAGAAAAACCACTTGCGGATCGTTTACGAGAGCCATCGCGAGCGCAAGGCGTTGCTTTTGGCCGCCGGATAAAGTTTTGTAAAATGCGGTGCTCTTTTCCACGAGCTGAAAACGCTTTAAAAGTTCATCGGTATCGACGTGTTTTTGATAAAGGTCGGCGAAAAGCTCGATCGCCTCTTTGACGCTCAGCTTGTCCGGCAGATTTGTCGATTGCAAGATCGCGCCGATGCGCTCCTTGAATCGATCACCCGATTCCTGTGGATCAAGGCCACATACGCGAACCACGCCACGGTCAGGTGTGCGCAAGCCTTCAAGAATCTCTACCGTGCTCGTCTTCCCTGCACCATTCGGCCCAAGCAGTCCGAAGAC
>JBOGMU010000298.1:0-17398 GCA_050746865.1 Candidatus Acidiferrales bacterium | reverse complement strand
TTCGCCGCACACTTCACAATTGGCCTGGGAAAGGAGAAGAGAACGGACTCCGCGTCGAACTATCTCGTGGTCATCAACAATTAGAACGCGCACTCATCACCATTCCCCGGAACTCGACCTTTCACACGAACATACGTCGAGGAGCATGAGCGTAGTCTTTGACGGACACTCTAGGTGCCTATTCAAAGAGTAACTTAACGAAACATTGTATTTCCTGGGACACAGACGGGAAATACAGTAATGCCTGTAGAAGGTGATAACTGTCCGAACATCAGAGGAATTGTAAAGTTTCCGTTTGACTGCGGCTAATTCAGACTTTTTGGACGTCCCGTGGGAGAGAATGGTATTCTGGTGGTTCCAACGGGGGCGACACGGTTTCGACGGAAGCTGTCGCGGCCCGAAGGCATGCCGGGCGCCACCTGCCCGCAATCGGGTGGAACAACACAACTGGCAACTCACAGTTGGCTCTAGCAGCCTAACCAAAAGTAAGCTGCTCGCTTCCCCAGGCGTCACCTACGCGTTTGGGATGAGGCGTCACACAGTAGGCTGGCCGTCGCGTTTCGGTCCGTAACGCGGCGGCGAGATCCATCGGACTAGCCGCGGGCGCGTCTTGCCCGCTCTGAGTTCCCGTGGCGAACGTGCGGCTTGCCGTCAGGGCAGAGCCGCTGCCGGAACGGGCTAAGCATGTAGTCTTCGAGTGGCAAGGCTTCTCGGACGGGGGTTCGACTCCCCCCGCCTCCACCATTTTTCTCGCTTGATTTGAAGGAGATATCCGCGTCATATACTTCCCTGTATCGGCTAGGTAGAAGAGTCAAAGCTGCTCCTGCCGCTCTGTCCTCTACAATTTTTAATTGCTTACTTCAATAGAAAGGGTGACCGCCGCTACGGAGCCACCGAGCACGACGCCACTGAGTTAAAGAATCTAAACCAACCACACTACAAAAGTCTGCACAAGCGGCATACGTCCGAGAAACAAGTGTGCGGGAAGTTACGCGATGGAGACTTGGGAGGCTTGGAGGGGGGCGGCGGTTTGGATGGGGATGGTGACTTCGATGATGGTGCCGGGGGCGCCGTGGCGCAATTGAAGGTCGCCGCCGAGTTCTTTAACGCGCTGTTTCATGCCGGAGATGCCCACGCCTACACTGCCGGGGCGGAGGCCGAGGGTGTCGTCGGAGATGCCTTTGCCATCGTCGCGGACGCGCAACATGATTTCGGTGTCGCGCTTTGTAAGCTGGACCCAGGCATGCTTCGCCTCCGCGTGGCGGAAAATGTTCGTGAGTGCTTCCTGAACCACACGAAAGAACGCCGTCTCGACCTCGAGCGCTAAGCGCGGAAAGTCAGAGGGAGAGGCGTCCAGAGTAGTGCCAATCCCGCTGCGCTTGCTGAAACCGTCCAGATACCACGCGAGCGCAAATGCGAGGCCGATTTCGTCGAGCATGGGCGGATGAAGCAGGTGAGAAATGTTGCGAACTTCCTGGATCAGGCGGTCGATCAATCCGCGAAGATCGAGCGCCGTCTGCTCGTTGCCTTCGAGAAGCTTGGCGCCATGCAAAACGCCCTCGAGCATGATTTTTGCGGCAGTGAGATCCTGGCCAAGGCCGTCATGCAGGTCGCGGGCGATGCGGCGGCGTTCTTCGTCCTGCGTAGTGATGAGCATGCTGGAAAGGCGGCGAAGTTCCTGGTTGAGGATTTCGGTTTGATGAGCCTTACGGTGCAATTCGGCGAAGACGGTCACTTTAGCCCGGAGCAACTCGGGAATGACCGGAACGGAAAGGTAATCGACAGCGCCGCGTGAATATCCCTTGAGGCGGTCGAGATCGGTCATGTGGACAGCAGAAACGAAAATGATGGCCGTCTTTTGAAAGCGCGGGTGCTGGCGAATCGTATCCGCAAGCTCGAACCCGTCGATTTCGGGCATGCTGACGTCCATCAGAACCACCGCAATGTCGTTGCGGAGAAGTTGATCGAGAGCCTCGCGCGCTGAATTCGCTTTGATGAGATTCTCGTTAAGTTCGCCGAGGATGGCTTCGTAAGCGAGAAGCTTGGCCGGCTGGTCGTCGACCATGAGGATGTTGACTTTGTCGTTCACGCGAAGGCCTGGTTCCATAATTTCAATTCATATATTAATGCTGTCCACCGGGCGCAGCAAGGGTGCGGTCCTACGAGCGCTTAGCGTAGCAGGCATGCGCCCCTGCGAAGAATGTGTTTGGCGCAGCAAGCCCGCGCTTCGGCAGGCAGGCAGCGCCGCTACGAACCATTGCGATTGCCGCTATCACCGGTGAAGCCACATGCGAAGCGTTGAAAGCAGTTGATCTGTATTTACAGGCTTTGCGAGGTATTCCGATGCGCCGGCTTCGAGGCAACGCTCGCGGTCGCCCTTCATGGCTTTCGCGGTGAGGGCGATAATCGGCAGCCGATGGAACAGGGGCTTCTCGCGAATCACCTGCATCGTCTCGTAACCATCCATCTGCGGCATCATGATGTCCATCAGGGCGATCGCGACGTTTGGAGTGGATTCGAGAATGGAGATGGCTTCGGCGCCCGTTCCGGCGGCGAGCACAACCATTCCGCGGCGCTCCAAAACGCTGCTTAAGGCAAATATGTTGCGGACGTCGTCGTCCACGACAAGCACTTTTCTGCCGACAAGCGCCTCATCGGAGTGATGCAGGCGGTCGAGCATCTTCTGCTTATTCGGCGGCAGCTTCGTAATGTCGCGATGCAGGAAAAGGGCCGTTTCGTCCAGCAGGCGCTCGGGCGATTCCACGCCTTTTACCACCACGCTGCGGGCGAGTTCGTGGAGCCGAGCGTCTTCTTCGGGCGAAAGCTCTTTTCCGGTGAAGACAACGATGGGCATGTCAGCCAACGAAGAAGTCTCGGCGATGCGCTCGAGCACGTCGAAGCCGGTCATATCCGGCAAGCGCAAATCGAGCACCATGCAATCGTATTGAGTTTCATGCATCGCGTCGAGCGCTTCTTTTCCGCTGGCGACGACATTGGCTTCTATATCGTCGTGAACGAGCAGTTCGCGAATGCTCATTTGCTCGGCGGCATTATCTTCGACGATCAGGAGCCGCTTGCTGCGAGGTTGCGCATAATCCTTCATGCGCGAGAGGGCAGCATCGAGCGATTCGCGTGAAGCGGGCTTATTGACGAAGGCGAACGCGCCGCGCGCAAGAGCGTGACTGCGATCTTCATCCAGCGTGAGCATTTGCACGGGGATGTGACGCGTCGCGGGGTCGCGCTTCAGGTGATTCAGGACGGTCCAGCCGAGCATATCCGGAAGGTAGACATCGAGCGAAATGGCGGTGGGAGTGAATTCGCGGGCAAGCATGAGCGCGTCCGAGCCTCGCGTTGCAAGGAGGACCTTGAAGCCTCTATCGTGTCCGACTTCGCGGAGAACGTGCGCGTAGTGGAGATCGTCCTCGACGATGAGCAGCGAAATGTCGCCCGGCTCAAGGTGGTTGCGATCGTCGACAATTTGCTCGGCGACGCTTTCAGCAATAACTGCGCTGACCGGGTGCATGTGCGATGACGCGATTTCCGGCTGTTGGAGTTTTGAAGACACAGGCGGAGCGACATAGGTCTGTGGCAAGTAGAGCGTGAAGCTGCTGCCCTCGCCGGGGGCACTCTTCAGTTGAATTTCGCCGCCGAGTAGGGTTGCAAGTTCGCGGCTGATGGCGAGGCCGAGACCCGTGCCGCCGTACTTGCGGGCGGTACCTGCGTCCGCCTGTTGGAACGCCTCGAAAATGATGCGTTGCTTGTCTTGTGGAATGCCGATGCCGGTGTCGGAGACTTCGAAGGCGATCACGGAGCTGACAGTGCTAAGGACCGAATGATCGGGCGACCAGCCGTTCTTGACGCCCTTGACGGCGAGGCGTACCCGGCCCTGCTCGGTGAATTTAAAGGCATTAGAGAGCAGATTCTTAAGGACTTGCTGCAAACGCTTCGAGTCCGTGACGAAGCCGCGTGGCAAATGCGGATCCGCCTGTACTTCGAAGGTGAGGCGGCGATTTTCCGCTTCGTGGCGGAACGGGCGGGCAGCCATTTCGAGCAAGCTGGTGAAGAAGACTTCCTCGGCTTGCACGGAAACGGTCCCCGACTCGATCTTGGAAAGATCGAGGATGTCACTGATCAGGTTGAGCAGGTCGGTTCCGGCGCCGTGGATCGTGCGCGCGAACTCCACTTGTTTAGGGCTTAGATTGCCGTCGAGATTTTCGCCGAGCTGCTGGCCGAGGACCAGGATGCTGTTGAGGGGCGTACGCAGTTCGTGGGACATGTTCGCCAGGAAGTCTGATTTGTACTTGGAGGTGAGCGCGAGTTCCTTGGCCTTTTCTTCCAGCGCTCGGCGAGCTTGTTCGATTTCCTGGTTTTTACGTTCGACTTCGGCGTTTTGTTCGGCGAGCTGCTGCGCCTTCAGAGCGAGCTGCTCATTTTTCTGCTGCAACTCACGCTGCTGCGTGGTGAGTTCGCCGGCGAGCTGCTGCGATTGCTTCAGCAGGCTTTCGGTCTGCATCGTGGCTTCGATGGAGTTGAGCACGATGCCAATGCTCGCGGTGAGCTGCTCGAGGAACGCCAGGTGCGATGTGGTGAATGTGTTGAGAGTCGCGAGCTCGATCACGGCTTTGACGCGGTCTTCAAAGAGCACAGGCAAAACGATTACGTTTTGCGGAACCGCGGTGAAGAGGCCAGAACGAATGGGAGTGGTGCGGTCGGGCAAATCCATAATGAGCATGCGGCGTTTTTCGGCAGCGCATTGGCCGACGAGTCCTTCGCCCAACTGGAGACGCGTGGGATGGCCGGCTTCTATGTTATCTGCGTAAGCGGACAGGAGAACGAGCTCAGCCGTGCCGTCCGTTTCCATCTGATAGATGACGCCCTGCTGTGCGTTGACGAGCGGGGCGAGTTCGGAAAGAAGCGTGCGGCCCACGGTGGTGAGGTCACGTTGACCTTGCAACATGGCGGTGAAGCGAGCGAGGTTGGTCTTGAGCCAATCCTGCTCCTTGTTGCGATCGGTGGTGAGCCGAAGGTTGTCAATCATCGTGTTGATGTTGTCCTTCAGCTCGGCGACTTCGCCGCTGGCCTCGACTTGAATTGAACGCGTGAGGTCTCCCTTTGTAACGGCGGTGGCGACCTCGGCGATGGCGCGCACCTGGCGCGTCAAGTTATCGGCAAGGAGGTTGACGTTGCCTGTGAGGTCTTTCCATGTGCCGGAGGCGCCGGGAACGTTGGCCTGACCGCCCAAGCGGCCTTCGACGCCGACTTCGCGAGCGACGGTGGTTACTTGGTCAGCGAAAGTCGCCAGCGTACCCGTCATGTTGTTGATGGTCTCGGCGAGCGCCGCGACTTCGCCCTTTGCGTTTACAGTGAGCTTTTGGGTCAGTTCGCCGTTCGCGACGGCAGTGACGACTTTCACGATGCCTCGGACCTGCTCGGTAAGGTTTGCGGCCATGACGTTTACGTTGTCCGTGAGGTCGCCCCAGGTGCCGGCGACCCCTGGCACGGCAGCTTGGCCGCCGAGTTTGCCTTCGGTACCGACTTCGCGGGCGACGCGCGTGACTTCGGCGGCGAATGCGTTGAGCTGGTCGACCATGGTGTTGATCGTGTTCTTGAGCTCGAGGATTTCGCCCTTCACGTCGACGGTGATTTTGCGCGAAAGGTCGCCGCGTGCGACGGCGGTAGTGACTTCGGCGATGTTGCGGACCTGGCCGGTGAGGTTGCCGGCCATTGCGTTCACGGAATCCGTGAGGTCTTTCCACGTTCCCGCGACGCCCGCCACGTTTGCCTGGCCGCCCAAACGTCCTTCGCTGCCGACTTCTCTCGCGACGCGCGTTACTTCCGCCGCAAACGAGCGGAGCTGCTCGACCATCGTGTTCAGCGTTTCCTTGAGTTGGAGGATTTCGCCGCGGACGTCCACAGTGATTTTCTTGGAGAGGTCGCCGGTTGCGATGGCGGTGGCGACTTCGGCGATGTTGCGGACCTGCGCCGTAAGGTTGCCGGCCATGAAGTTCACGTTGTCGGTGAGGTCCTTCCAGGTACCAGCGACGCCGGGCACCTGCGCCTGACCGCCGAGCTTTCCTTCCGTACCGACTTCGCGCGCCACGCGGGTCACTTCGCCTGCGAACGCGTTGAGCTGGTCCACCATGGTGTTGATCGTGTTCTTGAGCTCGAGAATTTCGCCCTTCACGTCCACCGTGATTTTGCGCGAGAGGTCGCCGAGCGCGACTGCCGTGGTGACTTCAGCGATGTTACGGACTTGACCGGTGAGGTTACCGGCCATTGAGTTGACCGAGTCCGTCAAATCTTTCCACGTGCCAGCGACGCCAGGCACATTCGCCTGGCCACCAAGACGCCCTTCGGTGCCGACTTCACGAGCGACGCGCGTGACTTCGGATGCGAAGGAGCGCAACTGATCGACCATGGTGTTGATGGTGTCTTTCAGGAGCAGGATTTCGCCGCTGACGTTCACCGTGATCTTCTTTGAAAGGTCTCCGCTCGCAATTGCGGTGGAGACGTCGGCAATGTTGCGGACCTGGCCCGTGAGGTTGCTGGCCATAGAGTTGACCGAATCGGTCAAATCTTTCCACGTACCGGCAACGCCGGGCACAAGCGCCTGGCCGCCGAGTTTTCCATCTGTGCCGACTTCGCGGGCGACGCGGGTTACTTCGGAAGCGAACGCGCGCAGTTGATCCACCATCGTGTTCATGGTGTCTTTTAGCTCGAGAATTTCGCCCTTCACGTCGACGGTGATTTTGCGCGAGAGGTCACCGCGGGCTACGGCGGTGGTGACTTCGGCGATGTTGCGGACCTGGCCGGTGAGGTTGCTGGCCATGAAGTTCACGTTGTCCGTGAGATCTTTCCACGTGCCGGCCACACCGGGGACGGCAGCCTGGCCTCCCAGTTTTCCTTCCGTGCCCACTTCTCTCGCCACGCGGGTCACCTCGCCAGCGAAGCCGTTGAGCTGATCGACCATCGTGTTGAGCGTATCTTTCAGTTCGAGAATTTCGCCCTTCACATCGACGGTGATCTTGCGCGAGAGGTCGCCGCGCGCGACAGCCGTGGCAACTTCGGCGATATTGCGGACCTGGTCGGTGAGGTTTCCGGCCATCGAGTTCACGGACTCAGTGAGGTCTTTCCAAGTGCCTGCGACGCCAGGGACCTGCGCCTGTCCGCCGAGTTTTCCGTCGGTTCCTACTTCGCGAGCCACGCGCGTCACTTCACCGGCAAAGCGGTTGAGCTGGTCCACCATCGTGTTGAGGGTTTCTTTGAGCTGGAGGATTTCGCCGCGCACATCGACGGTGATTTTGCGCGAGAGGTCGCCGTTCGCGATGGCGGTGGCGACTTCGGCGATATTACGCACCTGACCCGTGAGGTTGCTTGCCATGAAGTTCACGTTGTCAGTGAGGTCCTTCCAGGTACCAGCGACGCCGGGCACCTGCGCCTGACCGCCGAGCTTTCCTTCGGTACCGACTTCGCGCGCGACGCGTGTCACTTCGCCGGCGAACGCGTTCAGTTGGTCCACCATCGTATTGATGGTGTCCTTCAGTTCGAGAATTTCGCCCTTCACGTCGACGGTGATTTTGCGCGAAAGGTCGCCACGAGCCACAGCGGTTGTTACTTCCGCGATGTTCCGTACCTGACTCGTGAGGTTGCTGGCCATCGCGTTCACGGAGTCGGTGAGGTCTTTCCACGTGCCAGCGACGCCGGGCACCACGGCTTGACCGCCCAGGCGTCCGTCGGTACCGACTTCGCGGGCGACGCGCGTGACTTCGGAAGCGAAGGATCGAAGTTGGTCCACCATCGTGTTGATGGCTTCTTTGAGTTGAAGAATTTCGCCGCGCACATCGACGGTGATTTTGCGCGAAAGGTCGCCGCTGGCGACGGCGGTGGTTACTTCCGCGATGTTTCTAACCTGAGCAGTCAGGTTACCTGCCATCGCGTTCACAGACTCGGTCAGATCCTTCCACGTTCCCGCTACGCCAGGCACGTTGGCCTGGCCGCCAAGGCGGCCTTCGCTGCCGACTTCGCGAGCCACACGCGTGACTTCCGAGGTGAAGACGCCGAGCTGCTGAATCATGGTGTTAACGATGCTGGCAGAGCGATGAAATTCGCCTTGTAATGGGCGTCCGTCGACGTCCAGTCGAACTGTCTGTGTGAGATTTCCTTGAGCGACCGCCGCGATGGCGCGCGTCATCTCGGTAGTCGGGCGGAGAAGATCGTCTACAAGTTCGTTCACGTAGACTTCAATCCGGCCCCAGTCGCCGCGGGTTTCATGGAAGTGTGCGCGCTCTCGGGTTCTGCCGTCCTTGCCTACCATCTGGCAGACGCGTTGCAGGTCGCGAGCCATTTGCTCGTTTGCGGAGACGATTTCGTTGAATGTGTCCGCGATCTTACCCTCGACGAGGGTCCACGAACTAGGCAGGCGGACGGAAAAATCACCATCGCGCATCGCTCGCAGGCAGGTGAGGATCAAATCGAGGTTCGACCCGTGGGTGCCGTTTGTGCCGCTGCTTCCGTTATCGCCACTCATTGGGCGGTTATTGGCAGTGCGACGCTCTCCGCCAGTTTTTTCCTGTGTTTTCATCGCTTGTACGACTCCTGCGACTGACAATTAGTCAATCGGAAGACTATGAACCTTCCGCATCGTGTATAGGGTCATGTATGTTGCTACATAGCTCGGAAATCTATACGGAATTAACATGACTTCGCCTACAGCGCTCTACAGTAAAGTGTGTATCTGGTTCCAGGCAGATAACTTACCGGGCAACCCGCCAAAGCATACCTTAAAGTCTTGGGCCGGTTTGGGCTTCCTGAGGTCTGGCTTCTCTGAAAGACTACGGCATTATATGCATGCGACACAATAGCGAAGGCGAGTGTGCGCCGCACGCTTCGCGAACTACCGGAAGAGCTCGCTATTGTATCCTCGGATTAATTCGTAGCATTCGCAGGAAGAAGCTTCCAAAGCCCTGCGGTTAAGCACGCGTACCGAGCCACGTGAGTATTCTATGATGCGGGCTTTCTGTAACGAGCCGGCAGCTTCTGTGACGCTTCCCCTGTCTGTGCCCAACATTGTGGCTAGAAAATCGTGCGTCATTGGGATGAAGCCGGACTGCACGCGATCCTGCGTAAGCAGCAGCCAGCGCGCGAGTCGCTCTTCGACAGCGTGAAGCCTGTTGCAAGCAGCCGTTTGCGAAATCTGCATCCGATTGATGATCGCGAAGCGACTGAAGCGCATGAGGAGGTTAGGAAAGGCACGGAGGAGGGCTTGTAGATTACCGCCTGAAATGCGGTGCGCGGTGCCCGCGATCTGAACAATCTCGCGCAGCGGGCTCCGGCGCATGCCGAAGAGCGCCTCCATGCCAACGACACCTTCATTGCCGACCACGCCTGCTTCGGCTGTTTTTCCATTGGACATCACAACGACCATCGAGACTAGTCCTTCGTTGAGGAAATAGACGTTCCGTGCCGGGCGTTGGCTTTCATGAAGAATGCCGTGATGTGCGAGTCCCGTGAATTCCAGTCGGTTGCGAATGGCACGGAATTCCCGATCGCTGAGTGAGAGCAGAATGCAGTTGTGGATTGCTTTACCTTCGGGGCCGGTGCGTTCGCCGGGACGGAGGAGATTGGTTGCGGTTTCGGGTTGAGCCACGATTTTGCTGTGAGTACCAGTCCTTTCTATTCTATGTCGTTCTGGCCTATGGAAAGTTTGAAAGCGCTCTAACAAAAAGCAAATAAAGTATTTAGCGGGTTTAGCAAACCGAATGCAAGTTTGTGTAGGATGCGCTACATGGGGATTACACACGGTAACTGAGCACGATACATAAATACATGTATTCTCTTTGTAAGGCGCTGTATATATTGTGCCTCCGACCGACCTTATGTTGGATAAACGACATAAGGATTCAGAGGAGATTTTCGCCTTCGAGTTGGGGCGCGTTTTCGTTAGATGCGAAAAATTCTGATCGTGGACGATAACGAATCGGTTCGCAACGCGTTGAGGGACGTGTTGTCGCGGCAGAACGGCTGGGCTGTTTGCGGCGAGGCTACAAATGGCCGGTCCGCCGTGTCTCTGGCAGTTGAACTCAAGCCAGATCTGATTGTTCTCGATTTCCTAATGCCTCTGATGAATGGACTCGCGGCAGCTGCCGAAATTTCACGGACTTTGCCTGACGTACCCATCGTTTTGTACACGATGCACAACAGCGAACAACTTGACAGGGAAGCGAAAAGAATCGGGATTAAAAAAGTTATTTCCAAAGTCGGGCCGTTCGACAGTTTCGTGAGCGAGCTCGACGCTCTGCTCCATGCCGATGAGACTGCCATTGGACCTCTTGGGCTAAGCGACAACTATGCGGAAAAAGACGCTCACTCCGAACTTCCCCCCGCATCGGATATTCAAAATGGAAGAAAGACTCGCAAGGATGGCTCAGCGACTTAGGTCCCTTACCTGACGGCTCTGTCGCCGCAACGAAATAAGAAATCAATCCGCTCCTGCCTGCTGTTATAGTACGTCCCCATCTGGTTGGCCGGTCAGCGTGCACCGGACATTTCACAGCGAGAGAGGACGACAGTGTATACAAGAAGAGAATTTGGGCAGACGATGTTGGCGGCCGTTCCGTTTTCGACGCTTTTGACCATGCGGATGCCGGAGACGGCGCATGGCGTGAGGCTCGGAACGATCACCTATAGCTTTAATGATATGCCGATGGTGGCGGGGCAGGACCAGATCGATAATGTGATCGACGAGTGCAAGCGGTCGCGCGTGAATGTGATCGAACTGATGTGCAATCACGCCGAGCCGATTTCCGAGTATCAGGCGAAGATGGCCGCCGAACGCGCGGCACGAATGGCCGCCAATGCAGCGGCGGCGGCGAACGGCACTTCGCCTCCTGCACGCGGAACGGCTAATGGAGCACGGGGCGCCGCGCCCGGAGGTGGTCGGGGCAGAAGCCCGGAAGCGCTCAAGGCTCGAGACGATCTTCGGCAGTGGCGGCTGTCGACCCCCATGAGTCACTTTGCGGATATTAAAAAGAAGTTCGACGACAACGGCATCACGGTTTTTGCCTACTGCGTTAACGGCATGGGCGACGATTTCACGAGTGAAGAGATTGATGCGATGTTTGCTCAAGCAAAGGCGCTTGGTGCGAGCACGATCTCGTCTTCCACGACGCTTGCTGTTGCGCAGAAGCTTGTGCCCGTTGTGGAAAAACACCAATTCACGATTGCATTCCACAATCACGATCAGGTGGACGATCCGAATCAGTTTTCAAATGGTGAGAGCATTCTAAAAGGGCTCGCAATGTCGCCCTGGTATAGAAGCAATCTGGATGTTGGGCACTACGTGGAATCGAATCTCGATCCGGTCGAGTTCATTCGGCAGAATCACGAAAAAATCACGCACTTGCACGTCGCCGACGGGCAAAAGAATCACGGAGTGGAAGTACCATTCGGCACGGGCGATACGCCGCTGAAGGCGGTTGTCAATTTGCTCAAAGACAATCACTACAACATCGTGGGAATGGTCGAGCTGGAATACCGCACTCCGGCGGGCTCAAATTGCGCGATGGAAGTGAGAAAGTGCCTGGATTACCTGGAACAGGCAATGGCGTAGAGTTCGGATCGACGATGGGCTGGGTGGCGGATTTTGCTAATGGTCTCTCAGCCCTGCGATCCAGCGATCGAGAAGTATTTGCTCGTTGGGACCGATTCGCGTAAAGAGGATTCCCATTCCCGCGCCCGGTTGCACATGCGCGACTGCACCTAAAGCGGCGAAGGACGCACCGCCATGCGAGATTCTGATGCGCACTTTGGTTCCCGCCGGCCAGGGATTTTGCGTGGCCACATGACAACCGAACAGGCTGAGATCGGTCGTTTTCTCCTTTATGGAGGCAGGTGAATCCACTTGCGTCAACTCCACGGACGCGACGAAAGAGTAGCGCTTGGCTCGAGGCTGCTTTGCGTGAATCAGGTGAACCCCCACGGAGCTAACTAGGCGCTCCGGTTCCCAAGAGACGGCGTTCAGGCCCGACTGTTCTCTCGAACTTCCGGTCTGCTTTCTATTTTGCTGTAGAAAATGCGGGATTTGCCGCCGACGCGCAATTTCGGTGACCAATTAGATATGTTGGGACGATGCGCTCCGAACGGTGCTCATAGTGCGCAAAGCTAGCGAGGATTTGGGCTGGGTTTTGCCGAACTATGCAGCGACTCGTGCGGCTCTCGGGTTGATGGTGCGTCCGATTTCCGTAAGCTTCGCGTCGGCTGCTTTCTCTTCCGCGAGGGTTTCTTCGAAGAGCCCGACCACTTGCTGGAGCCCAAGGTCGCGGGCGAACTCGGCAAGCGTGCCGTACATGGCGATCTCGTAGTGTTCCACGTAATTTCCGTTGACGACCAGAGCGGTATCGCGAAGCGCGGCGTCTTCGATGTGGGATACGGTGTCCTTAGCGGCCTTAGTCATCTCTTCGAGAATGCTATTGCCTTTTGTCTCCGGCTCGATACGCAGGGCCGAAAACACCCGCTCGAGACGGGAAACGTGGGTTTGAGTCTCTTGGAGGTGCATCTGTAGCGCGTTGCGCAATTCGGGCGAACTGGCCGCCTCAATCATCGAGGGTAAACCTTTTTTAACAAGCTTTTGTTCGCAGTCATATGCGTAACGCAGTTCGACATCGAATAGTTCGCGCAGGCTTTTTATTTTCATGCTTTTCGCTCCTTCATTCCGAAGGCATCGACGAAACTTCGGTCGTCCATTCGGAAGGCCGCTCGTATTGAACTCGCTCGTTGTCCGGACCGTACCGGCAACAGCCTATTACAGGAAAACGGATAGACGATCCTGCCCTTTTCGAGTTCGCGGCTTCAAACCCATAAATCGCACGAATGCAGAGAAGGTGACATGGGACTGTCGCTGTATTTTTCTTCAGGTCTGTTTTGTAAGAGCAGGCAAGCCACCGGTGCCAGACTGTTTGAGACTCATTGCCGGGCATTCGCGGTATTGGATTGGTATTGCAGGCGTCGCCAGAATCTTAATAAAGATTACGGATGTACCGTGAATTCAGCCGCTTAGCCCGATAGATAAGGGTATACCGCATCGCGGTTGACGCCGGTTCGCTCGCAAGTTAACACGGCCTCATGAATTGACAACGGATGCGGCCGTGCGGACCGCCGCCGTCGGGTGCTGTCAAAGTTGTTCCGAGAAGACGTGCATCGGTCCGCTCGTACTTCGAGAGGCTGCACCGCTTGACGGGGTGGAGGGTTAGTGTGATCAATCGCCTTTCTCTTGTCCTTCTTTTATTTGCGGTGGCGTTACTTTGTGTGGATTCCGCTCAGTGCCAGACTGTGGCTGGCAACATTTTGGGCACAGCAGTCGATCAAAGCGGTGCCGTGGTGCCGGGCGCAACTGTGGTACTTAGGTCGCCGGCGACGGGACTTACGCGAACGGCCAGCTCAAATGCCAGCGGCGTCTTCCGTTTCCCGAACCTTAACCCCGACACGTATACCGTAAGCATCAATGCTTCGGGTTTCAAACAGAACACGACGACTGGCATTGAGCTAGGTCAAGGCGAGACGCGTGACCTCGGCAAGGTGGCCCTTGAGGTCGGCGCGATCAGCCAAGAAGTGACCGTTTCCGCCGCCGTGACTCCCATTCAGACTTCCAGCAGCGAAAAGAGCACCGAACTCACGGGCTCCGAACTGAATGCGCTCCCGCTCCGCGGCCGCGATCTATTCAGCGCCGTCCGGCTCGTGCCCGGCGTTGTCGATACCAATGAGGGCATCTCGACGAACGGTCGCGACGTCACTTCGCCGAATGCCATAGGCGGCATCACCATCAACGGCAACACCTCCGCGAAGAACTTCACTGTGGACGGCATCACCGATATGGATACCGGTTCGAATGGCACGCTCCACTTCGAGCCAAACATGGATTCTATTCAGGAAGTCAAGGTCCTTAGTTCCAACTATCAGGCTGAATACGGCCGCAACTCAGGGGGCACAATCACCGTTGTCACCAAGAGCGGCACCCAGCAATTCCACGGTAGCGGCTGGTGGAATTATCGCAACAACTGGATGAATGCCAACGATTGGTTTAATAAACAAGTTGCGCCGATCAAGCCGCGCGCGAAATATCGCTATGATGTGCGAGGTTACAGCATCGGCGGGCCCATCTATATTCCCGGCCACTTCAATACTGAAAAGAAGCGGCTCTTCTTCTTTTTCTCGCAGGAATATACCGGCCAGTTTGTCCCCGGCACAACCCAGGAAAAGACCACTCCCACAGAAGCCGAAGTTGGCTTGGGTCCAGCAACGGCGAATTGTCCGGCTGGCAGCGCCAATTTCTACGGAATAAAGAACAGTTCCGGCGCGCTCATCGCTATTCAGGACCCGCTCAACAATTACAATGTCTTCGGCGGTTACGATGCGGGCGGTGCTCCCGTAAACTGCATCCCTGCAAACAGGATCGATGCTCAGGGCCAGCAGATGTTGGAATTTTTCCCGAAGCCCAACGCCGCGCCGACCGGAATCGATGCGAACCAATACAACTTCTTTTCCCAGGTCTCCGGTAACCATATTCGCCGCAACGATACGTTGCGCATCGACGTGAATCCAACCTCCAAGCTCACCGCGTACTTCCGGTACATCAATGATCACGACGATGCCCAGTCGCTCTACAACGGCATTCAGTTCGTCGGTGACGAGCCGTTGCTCAACGGAACCTCGGGTAATCCGCTAGACTCTATTGATCATCCGAATCCCGGCCATGGCTATGCGGGTTCCGTCATTTGGACGATCTCGCCCACATTGGTTAACGAAGCTACGGTTGCCGAGGACTGGAACACATGGTCCTGGTACATGAGTCCAGAGGTGCTCGCGGAGCGCAGCAGAAACAGCAAGTACAACAAAAGCCTCAATCCTCCGCTCCTGTTTTCCCTGCCCGCGGCAAGTGCTGCCAGCAACGCGAATGGTTATTTCAACCTGTTGCCTGGGTTGACGTTCGGCGGCGGCCAAAACTCGGAAATGAGTTATGCCGACGGTACCCCTCCATACTTCAACGCAAACCCGATCTGGACTTTTGAAGACAACGTCACCAAGATCGTGGGACAACATCAGTTCAAGATGGGCGTTTACTGGGAGCATAACGAAAAGATTCAGCCTTCGAACAACGGCTATGCAGGGGCTTTCAACTTCGGCACCAGCTCGACAAACCCTTTGAGCACCAGCTTCGGCCAATGCAACAAGACCACTCCAAGCGGGCTCGCTCAAGTTTGCGGTGACGGCTATGCCGACGCCATGCTCGGCTATTACAACACCTACACGCAGAAAACTGCTCGCCCCGTGTTCGATGTGACCTACCAGAATCTCGAGTTCTATGTTCAGGACAACTGGCGCGTCACAAGGAGGTTGACCCTAGATCTGGGTATCCGCTTCTATCATCAGACGCCGCAACTCGACGCAAACAATACCTTCTCCGAATTCACACCGTCTCTCTATAGCGCAGCAAATGCCCCGCGCGTTTTCGTTCCGGCTTGCGCCGGCCCGATCGATCCGACCAAGAATCCCCCATGCAAGGCTAATCAGCAGAAGGCGATCGATCCGCTGAATCCTGGCAATCTGCTTCCCGGTTCCTACATTGGAGCGTTCGTTCCGGGCACCGGCGATCCGGCAAACGGCATGCGCGTTCTCGGAAAGAACGGCGTTCCGCCGCAGCCTTATAACACCAGTTGGCTTGCTCCAGGTCCCCGCATCGGATTCGCTTACGATGTGTTCGGCAACGGCAAGACGGCGCTCCGCGGCGGTTTCGGTGCGTTCTTTAACCGCCTCGATGGCAATCAGGTTTACAACATGTCCGGATTGCCCCCGACCGCGTATACCCAAGCCGATAATCAGGACTGCTTGGGTCTGAACTCCACTAGCTGCTTAAGCGGCGGCTTGGCTGGCATTCAGGCGCAGGGAACTGGTGGTGTGATTGCTCCAGTGGACGTCAACTTCTTTGGCGGAAAGGTTCCCTGGCTGGTCGTGCGCAACGCCAGCCTGGGCATCCAGCAAAACATCGGCTTCAAAACCGTCCTCGATGTTGCGTGGACCGGCAACTTCACCCGCCATGCGAACGTTCGCACCAACCTCAATCCGGTTCCGCTTGGCGAGGACTACAGAAACATTAGCCCTGTCACAGGCCAGCCCCTAACTCAAAATGGCAGCGTTCTCGAGAGAGGTGGCGCCTACAAAGGTTGGCAAGACATCAACCAGGAGACGTTCGACGGCTACACAAACTACAATGCCCTCAACGTTTCCGTTCAGCGTCGCCTGTCCAACGGGCTGCTGCTCGGGGTGGCTTACACGTTCTCCAAAACCCTAGGTGTCACCTCTTTCGATCCGCTCGTTCCGAATAACGACGCTCGGAACTACGGACCTGAAAGCACCGATCGCCGTCACAACCTGCTGATCAATTATTCCTACGATCTGCCGGATCCCGGCAAAGCGTTGCATAGCAGCTTCCTCGGCTTTGCTTTGGACAACTGGACATTCTCCGGCTTAACCACGTTTCAAACTGGCGCGCCGATCAATCCGACCTTCTCCGGAGGGAACACGGATGGATCGGAAAGCGAAACCGCACGGGCAAATTACTCGGGCGGCGCCAAGAATCTTTCCTCAATCAATTCGGGTTCCTGCAAAGGTTGGGGAAGCCCCGCTGCTAACGTCCGGTATATCTTTAACCCATGCGCCTTCACACCTGCCACGCAGGACGCCGCTTGGGATCCTACGGCTAACGGCGGTAAGGGCGGAGTCCTGGCGACACCGTGCGACGCAAGCTGCCTCGGCACTCAGGGTGTTGGCCAATTCTACGGAAATGGATTGAACAACTTCGATTTGACGCTGGAAAAGAAATTCCCGCTGGGCGCCGATTCAAGGCGTGCCTTCCGGATTCAGTTCCAAGCGTACAACGCGTTCAATCATCCGCAATTCATCACGGTGAGCACGGCTAACGCGACTGTAGCGTATACGCCCACCTTCTGCAACGCATCCGGCACCACATGCGGTAATTCGAGTCCACTGTTGATCGCAAGTGAGCGGCCGAATAACACAAAACTCGGCCAAGCGAGCGGTGATACCGGTTACCGAATTTTGTCCCTTAACGTCCGCTTCGAGTTCTAAGCGGAGTGAACGAAGTTGTTGTAACACCCTGGCCGCCGGCGGTTCTCCTCCACAGACCGCCGGCGGCTTTTTCTTTTCCTATGACACCCTGTGGCGCTTTTTATCTGATAGCCGCTGGCATCCGTCGGCACTTTCCGTGCGCATTCTCGTGTAGAATATTCGGACCAGGTTTGTTTAGGGGCGTAGCTCAGTGGTAGAGCAGCGGCCTTTTAAGCCGAAGGTCGTGGGTTCGATCCCCACCGCCCCTACCAACCATCCT
>JBOGMU010000297.1:0-2819 GCA_050746865.1 Candidatus Acidiferrales bacterium | reverse complement strand
GTCCTGCTGCGGCCCGTCTCTTCCCTGTTCCAGGTGCTGTTCGAAACGTTCCGCATCGAGTCGGTGCAGGAAATCGCGACCGGCATTTTTTGTGTTGTCTACGCGAGCCGCCATCTGCACCTCGCGTGGACGCCCGCGAAGGTCGGCCTCTTTCTCTTCTTCGGATGCTGCGCCGGACTCCTCTACGTTTCCGTATTTCTCATCCTCACCACCGTGGCGTTCTGGTGGGAGGATCGCATCGGCGTTCATCCGCCCGTCTGGAACGTGATCGCCTTCGGCCGCTATCCGCTCTCAATTTACAGTGGCGTCGTGCAATTTTTTCTCTGCTGGATCATCCCCTTCGGCCTCGCGTCGTATTACCCCAGCGTCCGCCTGCTAGGCCGCTCCGTAACGCCCGAATACGCGCCGCTCGTCCCCGTCGTCGCCATCGCCTTCTTCGTCCTCGCCCTCCTCCTCTGGAACGCCGGCACCCGCCACTATTCCTCCACCGGCTCCTAGCCAGCTTTTGTGGCACAGCCACTCCTGGCTGTGTGCATTTGCATTTGTGACACAGCCACTCTTCGCTGTGTATGTTTTGCGGTTTCGTAGAGCAGTAATCCGGGTGAAATGGTCCCGCCGTAGGGGCGCATGCTTGTTTACCCTGAGAGCTTTTGCGAAGCGCTGTGCCTTCCGCGTCGCCTGCGCCCTGTGGCACAGCCACTCCTGGCTGCATTTGCATCTGTGGCACAGCGACTCTTCGCTGTGCGGGTGTGGATTTCCGCCCTCGCTTTTGTAGCGGCCGACCCGCATTTCGGTCGGGCGCTTTTGCTCTTGCTCTTGCTCTTGCCGTTGCTCTTGCCGTTGCCGTTCGTAGCGGCCGCCTTTTGGGCGGGCGATCTTGTCTTTGCAGTGGATTTCTCTTTCGTAACGCCGATCGTCCTGCCATGAGCAAACGAAGGGTGCCCGCGAATTCTTGCCGCGAGCAACTTGGCGAGCGGTTGCGCGCGCTCGTCGGTTGCCGCTCTTGCGGTTGCCGTTTTGCCTTCGTAGCGGCCGACTTGTTTTTCAGTCGGGCAGCCTTTGCCGTATGTCTTTGCCTTCGTAGCGGCCACCGTTGCGCGCGAAATTCGCGCGCGTATCTCGGTGGGCGTTTTTGGCCGTCCCTTTTGCCGTTAGGCGGGCAGGTGTTGCCTTTCGCTGTTGATTCTGTCCTGGCGGCGAGCAGCTGAGAGAAATGGCTAAGCGCTAAGCAGCGCCTGAGGATTCTTCTTCGCAATGCTAAGGAGCTTGAGGTCGGCGCCCTGCGGACGACGAGTGCCCTGTTCCCAACTACGTACCGTATTCGGGCTGACGTTGAGGAACCGCGCGAAAAGCACCTGGCTCGCGTTAAGGGCATGGCGGACTTCGCGGATGTCGCGCGGACGCATTTTGCGCGGTGCAGAGGGAAGTTCCGTCACGCGAAGGTCAATCGCCTCGCCACGTTCGAAGGCGAGCGCGCCCCGAAGCGACCCGCGAATCTCGTCAAATACCTTCACTTTTACTTTTTTAGTCATTGTGCCTTTATTTTTCTCACGATCTGCCACAAGCCGTTGCCTTACGTAGCGAGCGGCTTTCTTTTCAGCCGCTCACCTATCAAACTCCTCCCACGATCGCGGAGCCACGGCACTCCCAGCGTGCAACAAGGCTCGATTGAATCTGCATCAGGACCGCATCGGATTCGTCCTTCGCCAATTCACGCAGCCGACGAGTGAAGACCTTCTATTCGATGAATACCACATAGTGGTATATACCACTATGTGGCATTCAGATGCAAACCGTCAGTCGCGTCATTCGGGACACGAGGGATGCTTGCGTGAGGCGAAATTCCGTACCCTTTGCCAACACCGCGAAGGGATACGGCACCCGCGAGCATAAGGCGAGGCTTAACCGTGATCCGGCGTGGGCGCGCGCGGTTATGCTTCGATCGAATGCGCCACCCGCCCACCATTAACCCATTCGGGGGGAAAGGAGGTTTCTCAGTGGGCAGTGCCTGGCTGAGGAATGCTATAGTCGCCGTGGATGACGACACTAGCAAATTCTATTCCAGCGGGCGACGACCAATAGTGAAGATGATAATCATAGTCAATGTCTCGACGCCACGCCGCTGCATCACCTTGTCTCAATTGCTCCTCATTACCACCTCTGCCTACTCGAATTGGGTGCGTCGATCCTACCTGCAGGCCCAGCACCGTCCCGGCGCACTCGCGTAATATCCTCTTTCCGGCCTCAGGACTTATAAGATTTAAGGAAAGAACAGAATCTACAAACTTGCGACCGACGTACCACGGACGGGCACTTGCATTGCCGCTCTGCGATGAGAGTGTCTCAACAGCTAGTTCGATTGCGACGCCATACGCAGCACCCAGACTCCAGACCAACTCAGGCCTAAGTTCTCTGCGGGCATTCTTCGAACAGGAAAACAATAAAAAGTCAACCGCAACATCAAGAGGCAGCTTCATCGCCCTGGCGGCACCCCCCTCAACGTCCTCGATCGTAGCCGCGAAATCGCACTCGCCCGGACAGCGAGTGATTCCAGTCGTATAAATAGAACCTTTTTCTAAATTCTGCGACTGAAGCAAAAGAGCCGCCAGCGTCAGCAATCTCTCGAAATCATCTGGCAAAGGTGCTGAACGGTTGAGGTAGTCCTGCATCGAAATTCGAACGTTACTCACCAGAACGTCCCGGACACCGAGTTGGTCCTCAATCTTAGGAAGTCGATCAAGAAATCGCTGCATGACCGCGAAAATGTCTTTAGTCTCGATTCCAGGAATGCCCAACCGTTCGACAGCTGAAGCAATGAC
>JBOGMU010000296.1:0-4882 GCA_050746865.1 Candidatus Acidiferrales bacterium | reverse complement strand
GTGCCGCAGTATCTTACGATGTTTCGACATTGTCAAATAGTCAGACGGCGCTCGAAAATTCGCGCGATCGGAAGCGAAAATTGCGTTGGACTGGCACGGCGGCCTGCCGACTCGCCCGCCATCAGGTGCCCCTCGTCCATGCGCGTAAGCATCAACTACTGCCGCGCTTTCGTCGTCGGCGCGAACATCGCCAACTTAAACGCGTCCGCCATCATCTTGTAGCCTGCGTCGCCCGGGTGGAGCATGTCTGGCGAATCCGCCGACGCGCTGAAGTCTTTCGGATTGGTCGCATCGCGCGTCGCCTTGTCGAAATCGACCACAGCGTCAAACTCGCCGCTCGTGCGAATCCAGTTGTTGGCCGCTTCGCGAATCGCCTCGCCTGCATCCTTGTAGCCGCTTGATTCGCCATAAGGCGTCAAAGTGCAGCCGATCACCTTGATGCCGCGCGTGTGCGCCTCTTCGATCATCTGATGATAGGCGGCGATCAAATCCTCTGCTGAAAACGACGCCAACTCGGCTCCGCGTCCTTCTTCAGCCGCCGCCTTCGCGCGTATCGCGGCATTGATGTCGTTAATTCCCTCCAGCACCGTGACCCACTTCACTCCCGGCACATCGAGTGCCTGCAAACGAAATCGCGAAAGCCCGCTGACGTTATCCCCGAGAATGCGATTCCCCGAGATTCCCTCGTTCACCACAGCGACATTTCGCGTCGCCGCATTTGCCTGCAATCGCTCGGCGAGAATGGCCGGCCACATCGCGTTCGCGCTCGGAGTCGATTGATCGCCGTCCGTAATCGAATCTCCAAACGTGACAATCGCCGCGGCGTCCGTCGGCGCCGCCACATCCACGCCCTCAATGTAGTAATAAGCTTCGGTCACGCTCGTCGGATCGGTAATTTCTGCCGCAGACGTAAAATCGCCCGCCGCCGATGTATACGTCGGCTGCAATCCCAGCGGATGGTATGTCGGCGCGCCTGTCTCCTGCGGAAAATACAAGCTCACCGCAAGTTCTCCGAGCGGCGAGACGGTCAGCTTCGCAGGGTCGCTCACCAAAGTTTGTCCTGCATACATTGTGGCCGTAGGCTTCCCGCCAAACGTAAGAGCGCGATCACTTCCCGGCACAATGCCGGAGGCCCGCGCATGCAACGCTACGTGCGCCGCCCCGATTCTCACAGCTTGCGAGCCGAATGCGTTATACAAGCGCACCCGAATCGTGGATCCGCCCATGCTCACGCGAAAAGACATCCGCACCGTTTGGTTGTCAAATTTGGATTCCGCGCGCGGCAGGTTGTACCGCCGCTGCGGCGTACTACCTCCGGCGGCTGTGTTCGCCGCCGGCGCCATCTCCGGCGCAATCGGAATCGGCGTTGCGAGCCGGTTTTGCAAGGCTGCAGGTGGTGGCACCGGCTGCGGCCCTCGTCCCGCAGCAGCCGACGGCGGCGCGCCTCGAGCCGGTGTCTCCGCCGTTCCCCATGTCTCAACCCAGTGCAAATTCGCTGGCGCGCTTTTCGCCGTGGTCGTGCCCCGGCCGGAAGCACTTGTCGCCGTTTGCGCCGCACCAGCGTAGGTCCACGCCAGCATCGCCGTGCACGCCACCAGAGAAAAACTCAGCACGCCCGTTCGCGCTCTCATCCCGAACCCTCCATTCGGCGCCCATCCAGCCCCGCAACTTTTACCACGATTCCCGCCGTATGGTACGCTTTTGGCCCGCCGCCCGCAAACCCGCCTCAATCTGCCTCAAGCGCTGCGCTAAGGCAAATCTTCTTTGCTTCTACCAGAAGGCGCGGATGAACAAATTCCCGTGCCGCTTGCATTCTTGTGCCACCCCGCTCGAATCGTTTCGAAAATTTACCGAGAGTTTAACAATGACGATCGAATCCGCTGTACAGCAGTCCTGTCATCCCAATTCCAAGATTCTGAAACCCTTGAAGTGGAGTCTGTTAGCAGGCGGCGCCGCGCTCGCTGTCTATGGCGCCGCGCGTAAATCCCCGTGGTCGATCGGCATCGGCGCCGCGACTGGCTTGGCAGGCGCCCTCGGCCCGCGAACGAATGGATCTTCGCATGGCATTCACTTCAATCGTAGCTTCGCCATCAACTGCTCTCCAGAGCAGGCGTACGGCTACTGGCGGAACTTCGAGAATCTGCCGTCATTCATGCGGCACCTGCAATCCGTGAAAGATCTGGGCGACGGCCGCTGGGAATGGACCGCGCGTGGCCCGCTCGAAAAATCCGTCCGCTGGATCGCTGAAGTTGATGAGGACATTGAGAATCGGCGCATTTCATGGCGCTCGGTTCCGTCCGCTTCCGACTTTCAAATCAGCGGCACCGTGGAATTTAAGCCCGCCACAGGCGACCGGGGCACGATCCTCGAAGCTTCCATTCAATACTCGGTTCTCGGCGGAGCCGCAGGCAGGATGCTCGCCGCTCTTTTCGGCAAAGATCCCCAGTTTGCTATTCGCGAAGACCTCCGTCGCTTCAAGGCCCTCATTGAAGCCGGCGAAATCCCCACCACGGAAGGCCAGGCTCACGGCCCCAGATCGAAATTGATGTCCGCTGTTCACACAATCCACCCGCAGAAACTCGATCAGCCAACCGCAGCCGGACTGCAAACGGCGGAATTGAGGGCGTCATGAAGGCTGTCTGCTGGATGGGCAAAGAAAGACTAAGCGTGGAGAGCGTCCCCGATCCGAAAATCCTGAATCCCCGCGACGCAATCGTACGCATCACCAGCACTTGCATCTGTGGCTCCGATCTCCACTTGTACGACGGCTACGTTCCCACGCTCGAGCAGGGCGACATTCTCGGCCACGAATTTATGGGGGAGGTCGTCGAAGTCGGCTCCGCCGTTTCTCCCGATAAGCTCAAGGTCGGCGACCGCGTCGTCGTGCCCTTCACCATCGCTTGCGGCAAATGCTTCTTCTGCGACAACGGCCTCTGGTCCTGCTGCGACAACACGAACCCCAACGCCTGGATCGCCGAAAAGATGATGGGCTATTCGCCGTCCGGTCTCTTCGGCTACACGCACATGATGGGCGGCTATGCAGGCGGCCAGGCCCAATTCGCTCGCGTTCCCTGCGCCGATGTGGGGCCGCTCAAGATTCCGACCCATCTCTCTGACGAAAAGGCCGTCTTTCTTTCAGATATATTTCCCACCGGCTACATGGCCGCCGCCAACTGCGATATCAAATCGGGCGACACCGTAGCGATCTGGGGATGCGGCCCCGTTGGGCAATTCGCAGTCCGCAGCGCTTTCATGCTCGGTGCAGGCCGCGTGATCGCCATCGACAAAATCCCCGAACGTTTGCAGATGGCCAAAGCTGCGGGCGCGGAGACGATCGATACCGAACGCGTCGAGAGCGTCGTCGACACTCTTCAACATATGACCGGCAATCGCGGCCCCGATTCCTGCATGGACGCTGTCGGAATGGAAGCGTCCGGGCATTCTCTGTTTTCCTTCATCGATCGCATGAAGCAATCTCTGAAGCTCCAGATGGACAGGGCCGAAGTCCTGCGCCAATGCATTCGCGCCTGCCGCAAAGGCGGCACGATTTCCGTGCCCGGCGTCTACGCGTCATTTATCGATAATGTTCCGATGGGCGCGGTGATGAATAAAGGTCTCACAATCAAAACCGGGCAGACGCACATGATGCGGTATATGCGTCCTTTGCTCGAATGCATCGAACGCGGTGAGATCGATCCGAGCTTTGTCGTCAGTCATCGCGTACCCATCGATCGCGCGCCTGAAATGTACAAAATCTTTCGCGACAAGCAGGACCATTGCACAAAAGTCGTGCTAGATCCCTGGGCCACCGCCGCGTAGGAAGCGAAAGGCATGACACTCTGCGCAACGAGGGCTTCGCGTCATGCGATGGTTTCGTAGCGGCCACCGTTGCGCGCGGTGTTCGCGCGCACTTCTCGGTGGGCACCTTGAATTTGCTTTGATTCTTTTTGAGGGGCCGGCTCGCAGTTTAGCCGGGCGCGCAACGCGGGTAGCGGCACACTCGGCCGATTCGAAGAAATTCCGCTTGAGGAGCACGTGCAGGTAATCAACACTGACCTACTCGGCACTCTTTGCGGCAGCTATTATGCTATGAAGGAATCTCGTCGCGAAGGCGCAGGCACCCTAATCAATATCGCGTCGGTCGTCGGAAAAGTTCCCGCTCCCCATTTCGCTTCGTACGTCGCCGCAAAACACGCCGTCGTCGGCCTGAGCGGCGCCCTTCGTCTCGAATTGAAAGAAAATCACATTGATACGATCCATGTTTGCACGATTCTGCCCACGTCGATGGATACGCCTTTCTTCGAGCACGCAGCCAATCACCTCGGTCACAAATCCGTGCCGATTCCGCCCGTTTACGATCCGCAAAAAGTTGTCGACGTTATTGTCAACGTGGCCGTCGATCCCGAAGATGAGGTCAGCGTCGGGCCTACGGGAAAATTCATGACTTTTGCCCACCAACTCGCTCCGTACCTGACCGAAGCCATGATGGCTCGGCAAGCCCACAAAGCGATGGTCGAAAAAGCGGCCCCGGCGCCCAATACGCCCGGCGCTGTCGAGCGTCCCATGGATAGCGGAAACGAAATCACCGGCGGCTGGCGCCATTAGGTCTGCAATCATGGTTGCGTCGTAGGGGCGCCTGCTTATTTACCCTGAGTAGCCTCACGAAGGGTTTACCCTGAGCGCTCTCGTGAAAAGGCTGCGCCCTCCGCGTCATCGATATTTCCATCGCGACCGCGCATCACTATGCTCCGCGGCCCGCCGCGATATGTCGCCGTAGGGGCGCATGCTTGCTGCGCCCCCGCCGCGTCACCGAGCTTCCATCGCAACGCGCAAGGAATCACGCGACCTGCAAAATTTCGCGGCTGCCGCTAATCCAAAGGTC
>JBOGMU010000295.1:0-17328 GCA_050746865.1 Candidatus Acidiferrales bacterium | reverse complement strand
CACAACGGTCAGACCAGGGACATCTCAACGCGCGGCGTGTATTTCGTAATGCAGAAGGAGATGAGTCCCGGTACCGAGTTGGATTTCACGCTTACCTTGCCGGCGGAAATCACGCGCGGAACCGAAGTCTTCGTTCGGGCACATGGAAGAGTGATTCGTGTGGATAAGCACGAGGACGATCAGCATCAGTCAATTGGTGTAGCTGCCGTGATTGAGCGCTATGACATTATCCGCGGCGAAGGGATGATGTAGAATTTACATTTTTGGGGCAGGCGCATTGTGGCATCGCGCCTGCCTTTGTTATCCTGTCCGCGATTTATCGATATCAGCAACCCGCAATCCCGCCTTTGCGGCACCAAGTACCCGAACACAAAGCCCGTTAACGTTCTGAATGTGAATAGCTTGCACTTCACGGGGAAGCCGTCTTCCCGAAAATGCCAAGGCTTTTCTGGTTTTAGACCCACGATGCGGTGAACTCGGGCATGGCGGGCTGAAGTGCCATTTTTGGTTAGGCTCACGTAAGCTATTGGTGTTAAATGGGTTACGAGAGTGTGAGCTTGTTTTCGATTTCCTTCCACCTTCGCCTGGTTTGGCGTCATGGGTGCACTGCCAGCTACCGGGCGTTTCTAAAGCCCTTCCCAGACCAATGGCTTCAGTGGCAGAACTGAGAACGGCGCATTCGCAAACCGGCACTGAACTTCCGCCGGATCAGATCTATTTTGGCAGAGCCGAGGCGATGCAGGCAGTTCGTGCTCGCGTTGAGCGCGCTGCGGGCCTCAACGTGCCCATCCTGATTCTTGGGGAAAGCGGCACCGGCAAGGAAGTCCTTGCCCGCTTCATTCATTCGCACTCCCCTTGGACGAACGGTCCTTTTATCAAAGTAAATTGTCCGGCAATTCCGGGCACGCTGTTGGAAAGCGAACTTTTCGGATATGCAAAGGGCGCCTTCACGGGTGCGAACAATCCTAAGCCAGGCCGGATAGAGTTGGCTCTTGGTGGTTCGTTGTTTCTCGATGAAATTGCCGAACTTGACTCCGGGCTTCAAGCTAAGTTGCTTCATGTGTTGCAGGACGGTCATTTCACGCGCATCGGCGAACATGTGGAAAAGAGACTTGATGCGCGCGTGATTTGCGCGACCAATCGTGACCTCGGCCGCGAAATCGAGAAGGGCACGTTTCGCTCCGACCTTTTTTATCGTATCAACGTGATCAGCATCATGCTTCCGCCGCTTCGCGAGCGGCGCGAAGACATTCCATTTCTGGCCGAATACCTCCGCGAGCGTTTCAATGTGCGTTTTAAGCGCGAGGCCGGGCCGCTCAGCCGCGAGACCATGCAGCTCTTGAAACAGCGCGATTGGCCCGGCAATGTCCGCGAACTCGAAAATTGCATGGCTCGCTACGTCATTCTCGGTTCGGAAGATGCGTTCTACGGCGAAGCGGCAGAAAGAAAGCAGCCGGAGTTCTCGTATTTGACGGGCGAAGGCGGCAACATGCCCCTGAAGCGCATCGCGCAACAGGTGACGCGCCGGATGGAACACGACGTCATCCTCAAAGTCCTGCAGCAGAACCACTGGAACCGGCGCAAGACAGCTGAGGCACTCAAAATCAGCTACCGGGCGCTACTTTATAAAGTCCGCCAGGCGGGTTTGCCTGCCAAGCGTCCTCGGCGAGACGCACCGTCGATTGCCGCCAGCGCTCAAGCCGACTGAACCGCTTTCAGAATTTCTAACGACGCTCCGGACCATTTTTTACGTTTGAATAACTAGTACTCGACGGTCCGCCCCCGTGCCAGCTAGGAAACCTCCATCATCCGCTTCCTTGTGCGGAGCGTTTTGACAGGCTAACCTAATTGAGCAATGGCCAGAAACGGAACCAAAACGGCTCTAAAGGTCTGTCTTCTCTCGCCCCACCCTATGGTTTTGAACGAGTTCGAGAGGCTGCTGGATGATTCCGGTTTCCAACTCTGCTCTAAGCAACTTGATTCCATGCTCGCGCCGGATCTGCGAACCTTTGAAGTGCCGAAAGCCTCGGTTTATGTGGTAGATGCGCACGCGGCAAAGCAGGCGACGGGTGCTCTGCTGGGGAACATTCTGGATCACAGCGCGACTGCACGGCTCTTGGTAGTGGGCGACAACCTGAGCGAGTCTGACAGCTATTCTCTTCTGCGGCAAGGAGTTAAGGGGATACTGAATTATGCGGAGGCGCGGGAGCAGCTTCCCCGGGCTCTGCCGCTTGTGGCGGAAGGCGGCTTTTGGGTTCCGCGGCCTGTGCTCTCGCGGTTTGTGGATTCGATTCTGACGGGCGCGCAAGGACGCCGCCTGCGCAACGAGGCGCCGACGGATCTGAGCCGCCGCGAACAAGAAGTGCTCAATGGTCTACTGGAAAACCTTGCAAACAAGGAAGTTGCGGACAGGCTTCACATCTCTGAACGAACGGTGAAATTCCACGTTTCAAACCTGCTAGCGAAGTTCGGCGTGCGTCGCCGTGCAGACCTCATCCTGCTCTGCTATCAGAAGCGTGCGGTGGCTGCGCCCGTCGATGTTGGTGCGAACGGCTACGCCCAAGAGCCCGTCACTTCGTTCGTGCGGAAGTGACAATTTTGGCGCGAATGGCGCCTTAAAATGCGCCTAATTTGCCTTAAAGGACCAACAATGGCGCGTTTGTCACCTTAATTTTCGATTCGGTGTGCACACGCGCCGTTACCCTCCGATTTGAAGCCTACCCTACGATCAAATGCGCGATCACGGCGGCGAGGATCGCGCCGCCCAGCGCCGCCGCCGATACGACCGCGCACGCGGCAAAATTTCGGCGCAAAATTCCGATTGCATCGTTGAGGTCCTGGCGGAACGGCTCAATGCTCGTCCATGCGCGCAAAAGTGCAATACATCCGGCGAGGAGAACGATCGCGGGCAAAGCGATAAAAATGACGGCCGCGTCCGTGTGGGTCACGTGAGAAACCGCCCAGCTGAATATCGCCGAACTAGTGTGAGTCGGTTCAAATTCTGCGGGCTGCATTTGCCTCAACACGGCCGCGGCCAGGAAAATTGATGCGGGAAGAATCATCAACCATTCGCCGATGGCAAGAAGCGGTGTTGTGGTCTTGCGAGAACGTGGGCTATCGAATGCGGTCATTGCGACCTCCTTTGTGGTAAGTACTTTGTATAGTAAAGTACATCCACATGTCAAGTGGAATGCGCATGCTGGCTATTACACATTGGATGTGGCGACCTTCCCAAAAAGCAAGCGCACCGGAGGCGCGGAGGTCCACAGAGGAAAAGCGCGGAAAAACTCAAAGTAAAGACAAATGCGGCCAGTTGGAAGCCCGCGTTACAAAACGCCCATCGAGAAGCGCTGCCAAAAAAACCGGCAGCAACGATGGCCGCTACGAAAAGCAAAACCCACCACACACCAAACCAACAAGAGCAAAAGCGCCCGACTGAAAACCGAGTCGGCCGCTACACAATCAAAAGCAAAAGCGTAAGAACAAGGCGAGGAGCGGCTGTATGTGGCGCTCCTATTCGTGCACTGAGGCGCTACAGACGCGGCGATCAGGCTTGGGAGCGTTTCTTCTCCTGCTCGGGCGGCTTCTGATCCGCTCCGGGCAGTTTTGGTCTTGGGAGCCTCTTGGTTTCGTACATCGCCCTTTGCAAGGCACCGCCGGTATCGGGTAGCACAGGCGGTTTCCCGGGAGCTTGCTTGAGGCGCAGAGCCGAGGTGAGATCGCCGAAGGTGCTGCGGCGCCAATCTGTGACGTTGGATTCGCGCACGCCCGTGAATTGCTCGAGAAAGCGCAACGTGGAGGTGTGATCGAAGGGCTCGCTCGAAACCCATCCGCCCGTAGTCCAAGGCGAAATCAGAATGCAAGGCACGCGGAAGCCCGCGCCGATCGGAAGGCCGCCGATATACTCATGGGCGGTTCCAGCGGGAGGCGTCGGGGGCGCGACGTGATCGAAGATTCCGTCATTCTCGTCGTAATTCAAAATGAACAGCGTCTTCGCCCAAACATCGGGATTAGCCGCGATCGCGTCGATTTTGCTCGCTACGAAGGCCGCGCCATCCGCCGGCATATAATCAGGATGCTCGGATTGATAGTCGGTGCAGATGACCCATGAGACGGCAGGCAACTTGTCATTGATCGCGTCGTACTCGAATTCTCCTTCGGCGCCGTACGCAACGCCTTTCAGGAACAGTGGAGAACGGCGCGCCGCATTTTGGAAAACGGCGAAGTTTTCCAGCATGTTGCAGCCATAGTTGTTCTCCATCTGATAGACCTTCCACGGCACGCCGGCTTCTTCGAGTCTCTCGGGGTACGTTTTCCATGTATAGCCGTTGGGCGCCGCTGTGTTGCTGATCATGGGACCGCCGCCCGTTGCGTCAGGGTCGATCATGCCGGTCATCCAATACATGCGATTGGGCCACGTGGGACCCATGACGGAGCAGTGGTAGTTGTCGCACAGCGTGAAGCTCTCAGCTAATGCGAACTGGAAGGGAATGTCTTCGCGCGTGTAATAGCCCATGCAATAGGGGCCATTGCGGCCATCGGCTTTGCGATGCGCTTGGAGCCATTGGTCCATTTTGCCGCCGTTCCATGCTTCGTGCTGTACGGCCCATGCATGGCTTGTAGATGGAATTTTCTGAGCGCTGGTTGCGCGCGTATCGAGGCGGAAGGGCAGCAGATAACCTTCCGGATTATCCGCGTCCGGCTGATAAAAGACGGAGCGGCCGCCATTCAGCTTGAGCGCCTTTGGATCGTCAAATCCGCGAACGCCCGCGAGCGTGCCGAAGTAATGATCGAACGAGCGGTTTTCCTGCATGAGCAGCACGACATGTTTGATGTCTGCCAGCGAGCTATTTTTGGGCGCGCCTTGCGCAAGCATGCGGCGCACGTTTGGCGGCATGAGTGAACCGGCCGCGGCGGCAGCGGCTACCTGCGCGGCTCCCTTCAATAGGCGTCGGCGCGTGAACTTCGCACCAAGCAGGCTGCGATCGATTGAGTCGTGCTTCATGTTTTCAACTCCCGTGTAAGGTTCCCTGCATGACGGCGCAACGATACCGCATTGTGGGCTACATAGGCGGCAATTTTTTGTTAAAGAGCTATGAACAAACAGTTGCCTAAGGATGTCAACGAACCACGAGTACGGACGTTGCATAAGGATCGAGCTTGAGACTTATCGACAGTCCTCGGGTTTGCCGCGTGAACTTCATGGGTTGGATGGTTCCTGTCTGTGCCTCCCACGACTGTAGTGCGCTGCCCTTGCTCGCTAGCGTTATGAGGTGATCGCTGGGCTGCGGGCCTTCGTTGAACAGCAGGTACACGTCGGCGTCAGCCCAACGGCGCTTCATTACTTTCAGCGCAGGATCGGCAGTGTCGAGGCGCACTGTGGCTTCAGGAACGGCTGCGCGAAGTGCCGTGAGGATCGCGTCAGGCACGACCTGCGGCTGCAGCGGAGCCGTTGGCGGAAACTGTGGCGGCGTGGGCGTGGGTGGCAGTTGGGCGTCCACGATTTTTGCCCACGCGAAATCGGCGGGAGCGGCTGCTTTTGCGTAACGGATAGTTCGGTCGGCAATCCATTTCGGTGTGCCGCCGATGAAGAGCACTTTGCCGCCGCCTTGCACGAATGTTTTGAGGCGCGCGAAGGCTTGCGATGAGATCACGAGCGGATCGGGCAAGATCACAGTGCGAAACTGATTGCCGCTGAGAGTCTCGAATCTGCCTTTGCCTGCTTTCAGATCACGGGCGAGCGCATCGTCGCTGACGATATCGAAATCGATCTGGTGCTCGCTGAGCAACCGCTCGGTGGAGACAAACTGCGTATCCGAGTCTCTATCTTCGAGCCACATCGAGCTTGATGGCAGATAAAGGGCGACGGATGCATCGGGACGGCCCATGGCCATGAGGTAGCTCATGCGGCGGACGTACGTCACGAGGTCAGGGAAGCCGGGGTCGCCCATGTAACCTGAGAGAGGACGCGGGCCAGCGGCCGTCGATGGAAAGTACATCATCTCGATGAGATTTACGCCGCGGACAAACTGCTCGTTGAGGATGTAGCGCGCCATCTTCACATCTGGCTCTGGAGTATACGCAGCGAAGCTTTCCGTAAACGCGCGGGGCTTGCCGTACACATGAGAGACGGAACTCGCGAGCCGCGGGTAATCGGAGACGGTGTCCGTCCAAATCTGATGCCAGATGGCATCGATGCCCGGGACTTCGACTTGCCGCATATCGCGGAAGAACGAGCCTTCGCTGTGGGTCAACTCCATTTCCATCTCTTCGTGATTGAGGTGCACCTGGTATTCGAGGTGGTTCGCGGCGGCCCATTTTCCCTGCGGATCGAAAAAGCCGGCTGCGATCATCTTCGAGAAAACGTCGTAGTAATCGCTCTTGATACGAAGCTGCTCCGGCGTTAGATGGATCGTTACGCCTGGATTGTTGCGTGAGGGTGTTTGCGCGAAAAGCGCGGTGTAGGGCTGAACATCGTATCCCTTCAGTTCGCGAAAGCGCGCGAAGAAATTAGGCGTCCACGGAAGGCCAGAGATGGAATAGTCCGGCTCATCGCCGCGAAAACCCATGATTGTCTTTCCAAATTCGTCGCCCACTGCCTGCTTGTACTGTTCGTGCGTGAACGCGAGGAACTGCCGGGTTGCAGCGGGATCCATGTAGTCTTCGAGCGACTGCTCGGTGTCTTTCACGCGGTGCGGATTTGTGTCAGACCGCGTGGGAGACGTGCGGAATTCGTGATCGACGACAAGCACTGTCCACGTGCCGGTTGGTGTTTTGGGCGCGGTCCAGTCAAGTGTATTGCCATGCAGAGTGATCGGAACGGCCACGCCGTCCTGATTGACGGCGGCGGCGCTGACCGTCTGGGCCGGGAGGTCGCGGTCCAGAGTCTCGCCTCCAGCGACGGATAGCTTTTGCGCTACTTCGAGCGCCTGCATGCGGAGATTCGGCTTTTCCGTGGTGAATTTGCCGCCGGCGAAGCCGCTCGGATAACCGGCATCGTCAACGATCCACACGCGCATATCCCGTTTTTTCGCTTCTTGGACGAATTGGCGGAAGAAGTCGAAATATTGCGGTGAGAGGTAAGCGAATGGCGTTCCGAATCCGGCTTGCAAGGTGACGGCTTGAAAGCCAAGGCCGTGCAGCGTATCGAGGTCGCGATCAACTTCTGCAATGCTGACCGGGCCATTCAATCCGAAGTACGGTTCGGGTCCGTATTCGGGCTGCGGAGATTTCCACTGTGCTGCGACCTTGGCTGCCGTGAGGTTTTGGATGTGCTGCCAAGATTGCTGCGCGAGGCTCGTACCGGCGCAGAATAGGGAAAACGCGCTCGCGAGGACGAAGAAGGAATTTTTGCGCATAAACACTCCTTTGCCGGATGACGCAGATCGTTCGACAAAGAGAGCGCAACGATACAACATGAAAGACCACTTTGGCGGGAATTTTTATTAGTTAAATTTGTAAAAGCCGACGGTCGAATAAATTATTCGTCCATGCCGGAATTCCATGCGTCGGGCGCGGCTTCCTCGAATCGCGTGTGCCGGCTCAGGAAGACGAAATTCATCGTGCCCGTGGGACCGTTGCGCTGCTTGGCGATGATTAACTCGGATTTCGCGCGCTCTTCGTCGGGGAGATCGGTTTTGTAAAAATTCGGGCGATTGATGAAGAGAACGACGTCAGCGTCCTGCTCGATCGCGCCCGACTCACGCAAATCGGCGAGCTGCGGCTTGCGTTCCTCGCGTTCCGGTGCGCGGGTGAGCTGACTAAGCACGACGATGGGTATCTTCAGCTCTTTTGCCAGGCCCTTCAGGGCGCGCGACATGCCGGAGACTTCTTCTTGCCTGTTCGAGGTCCGCTTCGTGCTGGTGGGCGTCACAAGCTGGAGGTAGTCGACAATCATGAGCGAAAGCCCGCGGTCACGCTTCAGCCGTCGCGCCTTCGCTCCCATTTCCAGCACCGTGGAAGATGCGGAATCGTCAATCCAGATGGGCGCTTCACCAAGCTCTGCAAGCGAAGACGTGATCTTGCTCCAATCGTCGCGATTCATATGACCGGTGCGAAACTTATGCGCGTCGACGCGCGCGTGCGAGGCGAGCAGGCGGAGGAGCAGCGATTCTTTCGACATTTCGAGGCTGAAGATGGCCACTGGCTCACGATTTCGAATGGCAATGTTTTCCGCGATATTCAGCGCCAAGGCGGTTTTGCCCATGGAGGGCCGGGCGGCCAAAATGATCAGTTCAGAGGGTTGCAGGCCGGCGGTTTCGTTGTCGAGCAAGCTGTAGCCAGTGGGGAGGCCCGTGATGCGGCGGCCTTCGCTGAAGATTTTTTCGAGGCGCTCGAAGCCATCGCGAACGAGTTCCTTGACGCCGATGAGGCCGGCACGGATGCGATCTTCGGCCAGCTGAAAAATTGCGGATTCGGCGCGATCCAAAATGATGTCCGCATCATCGCCCGCGGCTAAGGCCTGCTCCTGGATTGCGGATGCCTGATACGCCAGATTGCGCAGGACCGCTTTTTCTTTCACGATGCGCGCGTAGTGCTCGACATTGGCGACGCGCGGCATGCCGTCGGCGAGCTGCGAGACGTAGGCCACGCCTCCAGCCGCATCCAAATTTCCCGTGCGCGTAAGCTCTTCGCAAACGGTGACGAGATCGATCGCCTGCTGGCTTTCGCCGAGTTCGACCATGCGTTCGAAAATATGACGATGCTGCGGCAAAAAGAAATCGTCCGTCCGCAGCTTCTCAACGGCCGTATTCAGGGCGTGATTATCGAGCAGGATGGCGCCGAGGATGCTGCGTTCGGCTTCTAAATTGTGAGGCAACGGCCGTTCGAGCGTGGCATTACTAGCCATATGTATTCGCTTTATATTCGCCTAACGTGAACTTACGCGCAAGGGCCTGCGAAAAAAAGCAGAGACGAGACTTCAGTGGCTAAAACCCCCGCTCGTTGGGCTGCATTTACGGCAGGGCTCGAAGAGGATGTAGGGGTCGCAAACCATGGCTTCAGCGGCTAAATCCGCGTTCGTTTGCGCCCATACGGCACGGCTGAAGCCGTGCCCTTCCAAAAATCCGAGTTGCCACACAGACTCTCGAGGCCCCGCCCTTCCAGACTCTTCGGCCCTTCATAGCTTGCGCAAAATTTGCTTCGCGAGAGTGCTGGGACACTCGCCGCGGCGTAATTTTCTTTGCCGATGTTATGAAGCGCGGGGCATTGTGCGCGGGATGCGCACTGCGGTCAATGGCACAAGCTCTGTGGATTACTGAGGAAGATGTTGAAACGTGGAAAACTTCCGCAGCGGAGATTCGCCGCGAAAGTTTTCCGGAAGAGGGAATCGCTACTCTTCTTTTTTCACGGCGAGTTTCACCGTGGCGGCGATTTCACGATGGAGTTTGATGGGAACGTCAAATTCGCCGATGGTTTTGATGGGTTCGGCGAGGGTGATTTTCCGTTTATCGATCGTGAAGCCTTTGGCTGCGAGCGCTTCGGAAATATCTGCGCTGGTGACGGAGCCGAAAAGCTGATCGCTTTCTCCCGATTTGCGCGTCACTTCGAGTGAAACGTCCGCCAGCATCTCCGCCAGCTTCTGCGCATCGCCTTTTTCGACAGCTTCCTTCTTTGCGAAGGCTGTGCGCATCTTTTCGAGCCGTTTCATGTTTCCGGCGGTCGCTTCCAGCGCCATCTTGCGCGGCAAAAGGAAATTGCGCGCATATCCTTCGGCGACGGTCACCAATTCGCCGCGATTGCCCAACTTGTCGACGTCTTCCTGCAAAATTATTTGCATGTTCGAACCCTCGATGCGTTCTGAGGGGCGCAGCAAGCAAGCGCCCCTACGGAGTGTGTTTCGAGGGGCGCAGCAAGCAAGCGCCCCTACAGAGCGTGTTCAAGGGCGCAGAAGCAGCGCCCTACGGCGTATCGTTCGAGGCGCAGCAAGCGGCGCCCCTGCTGAGTGTTTCTCGGGTGGCGCGGCAAACAGCGCCCTACCGAGCAAATAACTAAAGCTCTGCGGCGAAGGGCAGCAGGGCAATATTCTGTGCGCGCTTGATAGCCACGGTAAGCCAGCGTTGATGCCGCGCGCACGTGCCCGTCATGCGGCGTGGCAAAACGCGGCCACGGTCCTGAATGAAGGGCGAGAGAATTTCCGCCTTCTTATAATCGATCAGATCGACTTTATCGACGCAGAAGCGACAAACTTTCTTCTTACGCACGAAATTGCGCTTGCCGCGCTTGGGTCCACCTGGCGGCCTCGGTCCACCCTGGGGCCGAAAGCCTCCGGGACGTCCGCCGAAGCCTCCTGGCTGGCCATGGCCTCCCGTCGGAGCACCAGCGGGTGCGCCCTGGCCGGACGAAGCCGGGCTGGATGTTGCCGGTGCCTGCTGCTGTTGTGGTTCGTTCTCTGCCATGTCTTATCTCCTTGCCTAAGCTGTGGCGGCGGCTTGGTCGCCGGTCGCTGCCGGAGCGGGAGCCGTCTTGCGCGGGCGACGGGCTGCACGACGCTCGCGATGCCGCTTGAATTTTTCCTGGCGCTTCAATTCTTCGTCAACGCGCACGGTGAGGTATTTGATTACGGCGTCGGAAACCTTGAGGCGCCGCTCGAGCTCTTTTATGACCTCGCCGTGATCGGACTTCAAGATCATGTAGACGTAATAACCTTCGCGAAGGCGCGCGACGCGATACGCCATGCGCTTGCGCCCCCATTTTTCCGTTTTCTCGATCTTGCCGCCCTTTTCAGTGGTGGCGTGCTCGATGGTGGCAACCACTTTGTCGATTTCGGTTTCCGGCGTATCGGGCCGGAGGATAAAAATCAGATCGTACTGGCGTTCTTCCATGTGTCCTCGATTTCCTGAAACAAATTGCCAACAAATCCTAAAAGCGCCCACCCAAAAGGTGGCCGCTACGAATTCTCTTCGGCGTCCGTCGCGCGGCGATTGAACTTCGACATTGCTTTATCGACGCCCTCAATCAAAATCGTCTCGACGGCAACTACCGCTTCGCCAGCCATCTCCCGAGCGATGCGGCGCTCCTCGCGCCCCATCGGGCAGAGAACGTAATCGCGGCGATCGCCCCACATCTGCTTCGGCTGCACGCCCATCCGCACGCGAACAAACTCATCCGTGCCGAGAGAAGAAATGATCGATTTCAGGCCGTTGTGCGTGCTGTTGCGTCCCCGCTCCCGGATCCGGATCATTCCCCACGGCAGATCCACTTCGTCGATCAAAATGATCGTCTCCGCCGGAGTACGTTCGTACTTTTCGAGCAGCATTCGCACAGCCACGCCGCTCAAATTCATCATCGTTTGCGGCTTGGCGAGAATTACTTCCTTGCCCGCCACCGTCCCGCGGCCCACGTGCGACTTTGCTTCCGGTCGTGTGACGCGTATATTTGCCCGCTCCGCCAGTGCATCAATCGCCAGAAAACCGACGTTGTGCGGCGTCCATTCGTATTCTGCGCCAGGATTCCCGAGGCCGACGATGATTCGCATGAACGATTCTCACGTGAGCGCCAGCGTGCAGCGGGGCCCGCCGCAAAATTATTTCTTCTTCTCGGCCTTTTCCGCCTTGGGCGCCGCAGCTTCGGCTTCGCCGTCGCCCTCTTCTTCCTTCTTGCCCTTCTTGATGACCTCGGGCTCGGCCGGTGCCGTCTCCGCTGCAACAGCGGCTTCGACCGTCGGCTCCTCTTCCTTCTTGAGCGTGACGACGTGCGCGAGCACGCGCTGGGGATCGGTGAGCAGCTTGATCTTCTGAGGATCGAGCGGCAGGTCGGCGGCGCGAAGCTGTTTGCCGATCAGCATTTCGCTAACGTCCATCTTGAATTCCTCAGGAATATCAGTGGGCAGGCATTCGATTTCCACTTCGCGCGTAACCATTTCGAAGATGCCGCCCTGCATCTTGACGCCCTGCGGCTCGCCGAACGTGCGCACGGGAACGCGGACGCGCATGCGAACATCCATCGCGATGCGGAGCAAATCGACGTGCAGCAATACGCCCTTGAGCGGATCGACCTGCCAGTCTTTCAGCATAGCTTTTTCCTGGCCGCCGCCCGCGACGGTAACGGTAAAGATGGTGTTGTGACCCGTTTCCGAGCGGAGGATGCGCGCGATCTGCTTCGCGTTCACGGAGAGCGACACGGCGTCTTTGCGCGCGCCGTAAAGCGTGGCGGGCACCATGCCGGTCAATCGGGTGCGGCGTGCGGCATTCTTGCCGCGGGTCTCTCGAGTTTGTCCTTCTACGGTAAAAGTTTCCATAGCCTGTTTCCTCGTTGTCTCAAAAAATCTCTAGATGAAGAGCTCGCTGATCGAAGTCTCTTCGTGAATCGATTGAATTCCGCGCGCCAATAGCGGCGCCACGCTCAGCGTCTTGATCTTGGCCAGCTTCTGCGCGGCCGCCGTTAGCGGCACCGAATCCGTAACAATCACTTCCTCGATTTCCGATTCGGTGATGCGCTGCACGGCCGGTCCGGAAAGTACGGCGTGGGTGGCCGCCGCGTATACTTTTGTGGCGCCGTTTTTCAGCAGCGCTTCGGCCGTTTTCACCAGCGTCCCCGCGGTATCGATCATATCGTCGATCACGATGGCGGTGCGGCCATGAACGTCGCCGATCAGGTGCATCACTTCGCTCACGTTCACGTCGATGCGGCGCTTATCGACGATCGCGAGCGGAGCATCGATCCTTTTCGCGAATAGTCGAGCGCGCTCGACGCCGCCGGCGTCCGGCGAAACGACCGTGAGCGGGCCAAGCGTCTTGTGCTTGAAGTACTCAACCAGCACGGGCGATGCATAAAGATGGTCCACGGGGATATTGAAATATCCCTGAATCTGCGGCGCGTGCAGATCGAGCGAAAGCACGCGGCTCGCTCCCGACGTTTCCAGCAGATCGGCCACGAGCTTCGCTGAAATCGGCACGCGCGGGCGATCCTTGCGGTCCTGCCGCGCGTACGGGTAATACGGAATCACCGCCGTAATCCGCCAGGCCGACGCGCGCTTGAACGCGTCAATCATCAAAAGCAACTGCACCAGATGATCGTTTACCGGGCTCGAGCACGGTTGCAGGACAAAGACGTCCGCGCCACGCACATTTTCAAGAATCTGATAACGCGTCTCGCCGTCGGCAAACTGCGTGTGCTCGGCTTTGCCGCGTTGCACGCCCAAGTGCTCACAGATAGCGTCTGTAAGCGCAGTATTCGCCGAGCCACAAAAAACCTTGAACTTATCTTCAGTCAAGATTTTCCTCAGATAGGAGCACGCCAGCCGAGTGCGCGCCCATACTTTTTCCTGCTTAGGGTTTCCGCAACAAACGTAGTGTCTTCCGGAAAATTACGAGCGGCTCGGCGCGCCTGCGCTGGGTTTCGGAAGACTCCGAACACCGCCGACCCGCTACCCGCCAGCGCGGCTGCTGCGGCTCCTTCCTGAAGCAATCCGTCCCGGATTTTCCGGAGGCGCGGATGTCGGCTGAACACGGGTTCTTCAAAATCGTTTGAAAGACCCGAATCCGGCCGGCTCCAGCACAGAGCGCAGAACTTCCAAATACTAGGGGGTTTAGTGCGATTTGTCAATTCCGCCGAGACCCATTGATAGGCGTCCTTGGTGCTGACGCCGATATCGCGCGGCGAAATTACCAAGACGGCGCGGTTGGAAGCATCGGCCAGCGGGTAAATTTCATCTCCGCGGTTGACCGCGACAGCGCGCCCGCCAAAAAGAAAGAACGGCACGTCCGCACCGAGGCCGGCGGCAATTTCGGTGAGGCGTTCGAGCGGCACTTTCTTTTTCGTGAGCCGCAGCATTCCGATGATTGCCGCCGCGGCATCGCTCGATCCGCCGCCTAGTCCGCGGGCAATCGGGATGCGCTTTTCCAACCGGGCTTTTACACCGCCGCGGAATCCAATCTCGCATCCGATCGCTTCGATTGCGCGGTAGACCAGATTTTCGCGGCCTGTGGGAAGCGCCGGCTCGCTCGTCTCCAGTAGGATCTCCGGTCGGCGAATGGTAGAGATCTCCAGCGTGTCATGCAGCGATATGGCCTGAAAGATCGTGCGCAACTCGTGGTAGCCGTCAGGCCGGCGACCCATTACATGCAGGCGCAGATTGATTTTTGCGAACGCCGGAAGGCGCACCGAATTTTTCATGCGAGGGAGCTTACTGCTGTTTGCCAGTTTCGGTGGAAGATTTCTGGTCGAGATGCTTTTTCAACGCCTTCAATTGCGCATCAACCGCATTCGCCTTGTCGGGCTCATAATCGGCGGGCAAAACGTTGTGCCATTGTGCGGCGGACTTTGTGAGCGCGTCCTCGGCTTTTTGATTCTGGCCGAGCTTTAGGTAGACATCGCCCAAGTGGCTTAGGACGGTTGGGTCGTCGCCCTCAAGCGCAATAGCGCGGCGAAGGTAATCTTCCGCCTGCGTATATTTGCCTTGCTTGTAACAGACCCAGCCGAGGCTATCCAGATACGCGTAGCTATTGGGATCCTGATCAACCGCTTTCTGAATCATGGACTGGGCTTCATCGAGGCGCACGCCGCGATCGGCCAGCATGTAACCATAATAGTTGAGCGTCTGCACTGCCATAGGCGAAGTGCCGCCGGGATTGGCGTCGAGAATTTTCTGAAACTCAGCCCCGGCTTCGTCATATTTCTTCTGCCGATTGTAAATGTCGCCCAGCATGAACCACGCGGATTGTTTCTGTTCGGGGCGCTGCGCCAAGTCCTGCGCTTTTTGGGCGGACTGCTCGGCTTCAGTATATTTTTTGCCCTGCGCCTGCACCTGCGCAATTTGCAGGTAAACCTGAGCATCGCCATTATTGCCGTGCAACATCGGTTCGAGCAGTTTCGCGCCGGCCGCAGCATCGCCCTTGTCCGCATATAGCATCGCCAGCGAACCGGTAATATCCGGATCGTTTGGAGATGCGACGAGCGCTTTTTTAGCTTCGGCAATCGCCTTGTCGAGGTCGCGGCTGTCCTGGTATGTCTCGATCGTCAGCAGCTCCGCTTCCTTTTGGGCCGTGTCGCCGAGTTTTCCCATATCCGCGTAAGCCTGAAGAGCCGCGGGGAAATTTTTGCTGTGACGGTAGTCATCGCCAAGCTGGCGATAGAGAATTGCCATGGCACTTGGGTTTGACGCAGCACTCGAATTCTTCAAGCCGGCAATCGCATCGTTGAGCACTTTGATCGCGTCATCGTAACGTCCCTGAGCCTCATAAAGCAGCGCTTCGTTGTCCAGAACCTCGAGGTTCCCGGGAGCAAGCTGCTTTGCACGCATGAGGCTGGCTTCGGCATCGCTGAATTGCCCAAGCTGCTTATAGAGCTGCGACATCCGCAGGTAATTTTCCGCCGTGCCGGGCTCCATCTGGGTAAGCTTTTTATATTGTTCGAGCGCTTCGGTGTACTTGTTTTCGGTAAGCAGGGTATCGGCCAGCCCATGGCGGTGTCCTGGATCGTCCGGGTCCATCGCAACGGCTTTTTTATACGCATCTTCCGCTTTGCCGTACTGCTTATCCTGCGAATAAGCGTCACCCAGCAGATCGTATAAATCGGGCGACGAAAATTGGTCGGCGGCGTCGGAGAGCAGGGACACAGCTTCCTGGGACCGGCCCTCATCGATAAGCAATTGGCTCATCTGTTCGAGTGCTTCGCCGTCGTCGGGCTGCTTCGCAAGAATATTGCGGAGAAGCTTTTCGGCGTCTTCCGGCTTATTTTCGGCCCGGTAAAGACGCGCCAACCACAGCGCAGACTCCGAATCGTCGGGCGCCAGCTTGAGAATTGCCTGGAGTTCGGCGACGGCCTTTTGCACGTTTGCCGTTTGGGTGGCAGAGTCGTTCATCTCTCCAAGGGTGCGTACGTAAATGCGCGCCAGCAGGCGATGTGCCGCAAGATCATTGGGATCGAGTTTCAGGACGGCCTGAGCCTGCGTTACGGCATCGCCGATGCGCTGCGATTCGGCGTCCACCTCGGCGAGACGCTCCATGATCACCGGCGAATTCGGCTCAAGTTCGAGCGCCTTTTTGTATGAGTCAATGGCGTCGCTAGAAGAATCGATCTTGCCGCTCGCTTGGTACTCGCGTTCGAACTGCAATTCCTGCAGATGGCCAAGCGTAAAGTAATACATGGCTTGGGCATGCTTTGCGTCCGGCGATACGGCTGTAGGAGTTTGATTGGCTGGCGCAGTAACGGGAGCTTGAGCGGCCCCGGACGTTTGTGCCCCCAGCGTTGCTAAAACTGCCGACAAGAGTGCTGCGGAAAGATTTTTCGCCATATGCTCCACTCTGTTTATGATAACAGGTGGTGACAACGCGTCAAACGGCGACCCCGACCAGGGTTCCACGCGATATCGCCTCTTATAGAGACGCGAGAATCCGGCGAAGGGGTGCATACGGTCACCTCATGGCGCGCAAAGCGGTCCTTAGGTATCATCGATTTGAGGCCCCTAAGAATGTGTGAATGCGGGTTTGATTGGTTCGCATGGGGAGTCCAGCGCTCGTGGCTCTCTTCCGGTTTGTGCCTCGTTGTTCTGTTTATGACGGCAATCACGTTTGGCCCGGCCTTGCTCGCGCAAGAAGCCGCGAGGAGTACGGAAGCCTCCGGCTTTCCCCCCGCACCGATTGACGCTCCGCAAACTCCTGCCACGAGCGTGAAGCCTGCATCGCTCGCCGATTTAGGCTGGCTTCAAGGACACTGGACCGGTGAGTGGGGTCCTCGCACCGCGACCCAGATATGGACCGCACCACGGGCCGGTGTAATGCTCGGCACGCTTCAAATCGTGGAAAACAACAAGACGAGCGACGTGGAATTCTTTATGATCCGGCAGACGGCACGAGGCGTGGAATACCGTGTGCTGCATTTTACTTCTTCAATGAAGCCGTGGGCTCCGGCGACGCTTTTCCTATCCAGTACGGATTCAAGACAATTTGTCTTCAGCAACCCGGCCGATGGCGCACCGCAGCAGATCGTGCTAACCCGCTCCAACCCGGACACCTACAGGAACGAATGGAAGATTCTTCATAACGAAGGCGATCCGCTGACGAATGAAATTATCTTTCACCGTCAAGCGACTGAACCGACTAATGCCGGAAGTGCCGGAAGCCCGTAAACACCATAGCCATTCCCAGCTTATCGGCCGTGGCAATCGATTCATCGTCGCGAACGGACCCGCCTGGCTGGATCACCGCCGTGGCGCCGGCCTCGGCGGCAACTTCGATGCTGTCTGGAAATGGGAAAAACGCGTCCGAAGCGATTACGCTGCCCTTTAGCGAGAGTCCCGCCGTGGCCGCTTTCATCACACCCAGTTTCGCGGCGTCTACGCGGCTCATCTTACCTGCACCCACACCGACTGTCTGCCCATCCCTCGCA
>JBOGMU010000294.1:0-9993 GCA_050746865.1 Candidatus Acidiferrales bacterium | reverse complement strand
CTTTGCGTACCGCGACCTCGCAAGTTCCAGGTGCGCATCGATAATATCCACGCCAAGCATGCTCGCCCTCGGGAAAAGCTCGGCAAGCCGCGAAGCTCCCTCGCCCGTGCCGCATCCAGCGTCGAGTATGCGAGCGTCGTCTGGAAGCTCATACCGGCGTAACAGCGGAATTTCCTGCGGCCAGATGGCACGCGCCTGTGCCTCCAGGTTACGCACCATCGATTCATCTGCCATCTGCTTTGCTTGTGGATTCAGATCAGTCAATGCTTCTCGCCCGATGCGGATGTGGACCTCGCGAATGCAGGCAAGTCTGCTTACGAGAATTACATGAGGTCACCCACGGATTGTAACAGCAGGCGTCTGGATAATGCGCGATGGTAGCCGCAAGCGCGGCTTTTACAACTGCGTAGCCTGCCCGTTTTTTGTAAGAGGCGCGCTCTCGTTCAAAATCAGCCAATAAAGCCCCAAATTCCTCACAGCCTCGATAAAACTTCCAAATTCGACGGGCTTGCGCACGTAGCTATTCGCTCCCAAACCATATCCCTCGATTCGGTCGCGTTCCTCGTTCGACGAAGTAAGAATTACCACCGGCAGCAGTTTCGTCCGCGCGTCGGTACGCAGCGCTTTCAGCACTTCGAAGCCCGATACTTTCGGAAGCTTCAAATCGAGCAGAATCACGTGCGGCATCAAACGCGTATCGCGCCCGGCGTGTGTGCCAATCCCGAAGAGATAATCCAACGCTTCGGCGCCGTCGCGCGCGATCACGACCTCATTCTTGATATTGTTCTTTTGCAACGCACGCAACGTCAGCGCTTCGTCGTCCGGGTTGTCTTCGATCAGCAGAATAGGTCGTGTTTCCATTCGTTTCTCCGCTTGCTGCACTTAGTGTGAAATAAAAGGTTGCGCCTTTTTCGACGGCGCTCTCCGCCCAAACGCTTCCTCCGTGCCGCCGGATGATACGCTGGACCGTCGCCAGTCCCACTCCGGTGCCGGGAAATTCCGTCGCGCCATGAAGCCTCTGGAATGCGCCGAAGAGTTTCTCCGAATATGCCGAATCAAACCCCGCGCCATCGTCTTTCACGAAGAAAACCATGCTGTCGCACTGGCGCTGCACGCCGAACTCAATCCGCGCGTTTTCGTGCCTCGAACTGTATTTCCACGCGTTTCCAAGCAAGTTATCCAGCACCACGCGCAAAAGACGCGCGTCGCCATGCGCTCGAAGGCTGTCTCGAATGACCCATTCCACTCTTCGCCCTTCATCCATACGTGCGAGTTCGCTCGCAATCGCCCGCGCCATAGTCGAAAGGTCGATGTCTTCGGGTTCCATTTCGAGCCGAGAGAGCCGCGAAAGGTTCAGCAAGTCGTCGATTAGCACGCCCATCCGCTGTGTTGCGGCCCGCACGCGTCGAATGTGGCTCTTGGCGGCGCTGTCGAGCTTTTTACCGTAATCCTCTTCTAACGCGAGACTGAAACCGTCGATGCTCCGTAGCGGCGCCCGCAGATCATGCGAAACCGAATACGAAAACGATTCGAGCTCCTTGTTCGCCGCCTCCAATGCTGCGGTTCGCTCCAGTACGCGCTGTTCCAATTCGTCGTGAGCATTCTGGAGAATGTGGTCGCGCGCTTCGATCTGCGCCAACATTTCGTTGAATGTTGTCGTTAGCAGCGTCAACTCGCTGTCTTCTGCGTCCACCACGGCCCGCACGCTGTAATCTTTCTCGCGCGAAACGACTCGCGCCGCATCGGCAAGCCTTGCGATTGGGACCGCAATCGTGCGCCGCGCTAGCCGTGAAACGAATAACGCCAGCAGCAGCGATAAAGCCAGTACGCCCCCCGCAATCTCCCCGTAACTTCGGACCCGGTCAATCAGAGACAGCAGATCCGACTCGATAAAAATGTAGCCGACGAGCCTGCCATCGAACAGAATCTGCCGCGTCAACGTCACGTTTTTATCCGTGAAGGAGACAGCTTCTTCCTCGCTGCTGCCGATCTCCGGCGTTCCGGGAATCCGCGGGGTTGTATCGCGCTGATATGATGCGAACGCTTTTCCGTTTGCGGTGTAGATTCTTGCCGAGATGATATGCGGCGCCGCCTTGAAGGGCGCTAACGCGCGCTCGCCCGTCTGCGGATCGTCGAACGTAAGCGCCGCGATTACGCTCGATCCGGCCACACGCGCTTGCGTGGAGAGATTTGTAACGATTGATTGCCGAAACGCTGCAACGTCATATGCTACGAACCCGGCGCACGCAAGCAGCAGCGCCAGCGCGCTTACGAGCATGTTCATACGCGTCAATCTTGCGGCGATCGAAGACGGTCGCTTCATCTTCATTCGTTCAAGTCTCTCGTCTCATGCTTCTGGAATTGCGAAGGACAATTTTCGAACGTCGCTTGCTTCGCCAACGCAAAATACAAAAGGCGCCATCCTTCGCGAAGCGAAAGACCTCTGTTGTTTTTTCCTTGCAAAGACGCTCGACATAACGGTGTACTTTCTCTGCTACGATTCCTTTCGGACCGCCAGCGCCACTTGAAGCAGATCGGCGCTCAGCGTGAGACCCGCATTCGCAGCGTTGGTCACATTCACCTCGAAGCGAACTTTTCCGCCTTCCAATACAAACTGGATCATCCCGCCGCGCCGCGAAAAATTGTGAATGTCGCTCACCGTGAGGATATTCGCGCCATCGAATGTCGCCAGAATGTCCTTAAGCCTGTCATCTTCGGAACTCGAAACGAATACAATTTTGCATCCCGCCGCCTCTTCTGGTTTCGAAATGCGCTTCGCCACCAGACTGTTGCCCTGGATGTTTTCGCCTGAAAGGGTAGCGTCGAGCACCGCGCCAAACGGATCTGCACCCAGCACGCAGATGCTGAAAGGCTCGTTCTGCGCTCTCGCGGCGCCCTTCGGCCACGCCACAAATTTGCTGAAGTCGTAAAGATAGACCGCCTCAATCTGATATGGCCCTGCGCTTGGTGGCTTTCCAAACGCTGTCAGACAACTGAGCGCAACCACCGAGCAGAGCAGGGTTTTTGGCAGCCGCAGGCGCGTCCATTTGACCCGTCTTGCCGCCCGAGGTTCCTTCGCCGCTATTCGAGCGTCCATGTAATCTTCCCGTAATAGCTCCGTCTGATTCCTACGAGTGGGCCGTCATCGCCGCCGAATTCAGCGTGCTGCGGTTGGAAGAGATTCTGGCCCACAAACGAAATTCCGATCCTGCCGTTTGGCTGCCAGCCCAACCGGAAATCGCCCGTTGAGTACGCATTTACCGCCGCACCAGCGGGCGTCGAGGTCTGTGCAGGGAGCGCGGAAACAAAGCGGTAAGTCATATCAACTTCCACTTTTCGCGGCAGCTCGAAAAGCGATTGCGTTTCGATCTGATGATGAGGGCTCGATCCGTTATCGGCGAGTGTGACCAGCGAATTGTAGGTACCTGCGGCCCCCGGTTTATCGCCCACATGCAGATGCAGGTACGAATACGAGCCTTTAATCTCCCACCAATCGAACGGCTTCCAGTCGGGGGCGATTTCGAAACCCGCCGTATTGCCTTTTGTCGCGTTGGCCAGCGGCAGTTGCAACACGACGTGCGTGGGCGCCGGAGATGTCTCAATAAGTGTCGCCGCAGTTCCGTAACCGTAGAGATCGTCGTAATTGTTGTAGAAAAACGCAGCGTCCAAATACAGATTTCCCGCGATGAGTGTCCGCGACCCCGCGCCTGTCCCCAGCATTTGCTCGGATTTGAACGATGGGCTGCCAGTCACACGCAAATAAAAGGGCGGTGAAGGCAGCAACAGTTCCGTGAGCCGCAAATCCTGATCGAGCCGCGACGGTGTTCGTACCGCCCTCGTCACGGCAGCCCAGAACGTTTGTCGATGCGCGGGAGTCCACAGCGCGCGCGCACTCGGTTGAACGTCAAACCCACTGCGGTTGTTATGTTCGAGTTTCGATCCTACGGTCAACGCGAGGCGGCCAGGCGCAATCGTCAGCCGGTCCTGCAGAAAACCGCTGTAGATACTGTCCGTTTCCCGCCCGGGAGTAAAGTTGAGCGTCGCGAATTTCTGCGTAATGTTGTCGGCGCTCCAGCGCGCGCCCGCACCCATCAGCAGATCGTTCCGTGCGCTAAGCCCGTAGTGATACATGAAATCGAGGTCGACGGTGTTTCGAATATCATCCAATTGCGGGCTGAGTCGCGAAGTGCGGTCGTAATAGCCTTGTAGCTGCATGTCCGACTGCCCATCGATCTGTCGCCGCCACCGCCCGAGCACATTTGCGCCCGAAACGTCGTGCGCATCGTCGATCGTCACCGTGGACGGTGGCGAATAGAGCGCCATTGTGACGCGCTCGCCGTCGTAACCTTTGTATCCATCGCCTTGAAACGTAAATCTGTCCGGCCCCCCGTTATCGCGGTCTATGCGGAATCCGCCTTGGCCCATCTGCCAAGTATCAAATGACGCGTGATCCGGATGAATTTCCGCGTCGCGCCCGAATGCCATTCCGTAAACGCGAAAATCGATTCCTGTGCCGTTGCCTGTGCCATACCGGAACGCGCCTGTACCCTGATCCACGTTGCCCGCGCCGCTTGTTACAAGCAGCCCGTGCGTTTCTGCGGAATTTTGTGTGATGATGTTAATCACACCGTTGACGGCATTCGCGCCCCATATGGTTCCCCCAGGGCCGCGAATCACCTCAATGCGCTCGACGTCCTCCAGCATCACGTTCTGCACATTCCAATACACGCCCGAGAAAAGCGGGCTGTAGACGCTTCGCCCGTCGATCAGCACCAGCACCGATTTTGAGAATTCGCTTCCGAATCCTCGAATTCCGATGGACCAGTGATCCGAATCGATCCGAGCGACGTCGACGCCGGGCACGGTACGTAATAGTTCCGGAATGCTCGTCGCTCCCGACCGTCGAATGTCATCTTGCGTCAAAACGTAAATCGCCGCCGGCGTGCGTTGCATGGGAATCGGCTCTTTGGACACGCTTGTAACGTTCACATTTCCCAGTTGTGCCAGGCTTAGCGTCTTCAGGTTGTTTGAAATGTCTCCGGCGTCCTGCGTCGGCTGAGTAGTTGCTGCGTTCGCGGATCTCGCAAATAGAAGCGGCAAGGGCAAGAGCAGCGCGCAAATGGCACGGCGGCGCGCCAAACGAGACTTCTTATCTGTGTATTGAATCGAGCGCATATCGGAGCGCCCAACGTAGCATCACGAGTGCCGCTCTTCTCAGTTAAGCATTTCTAATAAATCCTCAAAGAGTTACCACAGGAGCGTTTGAGATTCGAAGGAGCGAGGCATTTTGCCGTCGATTCCTTTTGGCCTTTGCTTTTGTAGCGGCCATCGTCCTGCCCTGAGCACGCGAAAAGTGCTCGCGCATTTTGCGGGCGCTTCTCGATGGGCGCTTTTGTTGGTGTGGTCATGTCTTACCGTTGCTTTAACGTAGCGACCGGCTTTCTCTTGCCCCCGAAAAGGGGGCAGCCGGTCACGCATGCGTTCGCTGAGATTCGAAACGGGGTTTTATCGGTCAAATGGGCTCAACTTTGTACGCCGGCTGCAGCACATCCGCAGGATCGTAATTCTGTAGCCCGCGCGCAATTTCTCCCGCGGGCAGCCGCCGCAAAGAATAAATAAATGGCCGCGGACCAGCGCCCATATACTTTTCACCGATCACTTGGAAGTACGCGCCCGCATAACGCAACGTGAACGGATATTTCCATCCCTCGCGCGGCCTGCATGACGCGATCTGAATATCGCAGCCCTCGCTCCCCGGCGTAATTTCGTCTGCCACAAGCGGCAACTCCGGCGCCTGACGCCTGCGCCGCGCGACTCGCCATGCCATTTCGAATCCATAGAGTGGCAGCATGCCCACCACTTCGCCTGTCGTAAGCGCACCCAACGTTCGTACGATTCCTTCCACGCCGAAATAAATGATCACCCACGTCAAAGGATTCAGCGCAAACGTAATGAACACTGCGCCACCGGCCGCTTCTGTGGAACTGAAGGCAAAATGTGCTGACCCGGGCTGGAAAGCGGAATACGTCCGTCCAAGCGTATTGAAGTAATACATGAACCACAGGCTCAGCACGAGCAGCGCCGCACACGCTTCACACAGCCCTGAAATCATGGCAGCCGGGACCAGCACCCGGCCCGATTCGTAGCCCGATCCTCGCCGCCAACGCTTCGGCAGCAGCGTATAAAGGGGCGCCACAAAGTAACCGATCCACGCACGATTCATTGGAATCTCCTCTCAGGTTACCTCCACGTCACCGCCAAACGCCTGTCCCTACGGCCAGTGATTCCTTCCCAGTAAATAGTTAGCTTTTGTGGGAGTACTCACTGCCATTCGAAGTGGCCCGGTTGCTGCATCCTGCTACTGTGTCGTCATTAGTATTAATGGTATTCAAGGGAGGCAAGGTGGCAAAATTACGGACCGTTATAGTCGCGATCGTGTGTTTGAGTACCGCTCTCGCCCTTCATCAATACGTTGTCGAGGCCGCGCCTCCAAAGCCGCTCGAATCGGACGAGATCCTTGCACTCATCGCTGGCAACGCTCTGCCGCAAAATATTGTCCACGCAATCTCGCAAAACGGCCTCGCTTTCCCTCCCGATGACCGGTACCGCTCTCAATTCGGAGCCATGGGAGCAGACCGTTCTGTCATTGCTGCCTTAAACGACGCCACCATTGCGCCCCAAGCCCAACCAATCGACGCAGCTCAACGCGAGGTTTTGCAGTATTACGTCACCGCCGCCCAGAAGATAAAAAGCAAGGACTACGACGCTGCCACCTCGGAAATGACGGCTTTAGCGAAATCCACAATCGACGACGCCGGTCCCGCCTTTGTTATGGGCGAGGTATTACGGCTAGAGGAGCGCTATGAAGACGCGGCGGCAGTTTATAGCGAAGTTTTGAAGAGTGACCCGGAATTTCCCGAAACACGTACCAAGCTCGCATATATCGCCTACAGGCTGGGTGACGGAGACGATGCCGTCAAGCTAGCGAACGCCGAACTTGCCTCATTTCCTGGCAATGCCGAGGCGCACAAAAACGTCGGACTTGGCCTCTATTGGTTGCGAAAGTTTGACGTAGCCGAAAAGGAATATCAGGAGGCATTAGATATAAAACCCGGCTATCCGGCGGTTTTGGAAGATTTGGCACTTCTCTACGACGGCGAAGGCAAATACAAGCTTGCGATTGACCAATACAAAAAAGCAATCGCGGTGAACCCAACTGACGCGAGCATCCTCTACGATCTCGGCATCGCTTACGATCACGACGGCAAACTTGGCTATGCGATCCCTGTCTATCGTCAAGCCATTCAGATGGATCCGAAAATGATAGATGCGCATTCGAATCTCGCGCATGACTTGCAGGCCTCGGGCTTGTACAAGGAAGCCGTGCCGGAATATCGCACCGTTGAGCAGTTAGCGCCCGATTCTGCTGTCTGCCACAGGTGTTTCGGATTTGCTCTGTTCGAAACGTGGGACTTCGAAGGTGCGGAGAAGGAATTCCGCACCGCCTTGGAAATCGATCCCGGCGACGCGGAATCGCATGTTGGAATCGCGAATATCCGTGGAGAGCAAAAGCGCTACGTCGAAGCCTTGGCAGAGTATCAGTCCGCGGCACACCTTGACGGGGAGAATGTCGACGCTTTTAGGGGAATCGGCCGAGTCGACATATTGACGAAGAACTTTGTGCAGGCTGCGGACGCACTGAAGATAGGTGAAGAGCAGTCGCCGAGCGATGCAAACATTCACGACCTGTATGCTCAGGCGTTGTTGGGTGAAGGGAAGAACGTAGAATCCATCCAGGAATTCAAGCAATCCCTGTTGCTCGATCCCAAACAGGACCAGGTTGCGCTCCGCCTCGCTTCTGCTCTTGAGAAAGACGGCGAATGGGCAGCGGCCGTCGATCAATATCGCAAAACCGCGGCGGCGGAATCAAGCGTCGACTATCACCACCGGGTGACGCGCGACTCGGACTTGGACCCTCAGACTGAATACAAAGCAGCGCAAAAACGCTTCGAAGATCACGTGACTGCACTAAAGTCGGCGGGAAGATCCGCCGAGGCGTCTTCGCTCGAGACGAGCGTTGCCTCGTCAGCGAAAAGTCCCGATCTGTCTGAAAAACTGAATGAACTGATGCTAGCGGGACAGAATGCCGCTCGCGAGCGGAATGTTACCGGAGCAGCTAATGATTTCGAGGAGGCTGTTACCCTGGCGCAGCAGTTGCAGCCACATGACCAGCGCCTCGTCACCGCATTCGATCGTCTTGGAAACATGAACCTCGGGACAAATTTCCCGGCTGCTGATGCCGCCTTTGAACAGGAGTTAAAAGCTGTCGAGGAAATTTATGGCTCTCAATCGCCCAACATGGAGCCGCCATTGCAATCTCTCGGTACGAGCGCACTCTTACAGAAGAATTATCCTGCCGCGGAACAATTTTATTTTCGCGCGGTCGATCTCGATGGGAAGGTTTACGGCGAAAGCAGTGACCGGGTCGCCTCAGCCCTCGTTATGGCGACACGTGTATATATGGTGCAGCAGCAATATGCCAAAGCTGAAACCTACCTCCTTCGTGCGGAGCGGCTTGACGAATCGATTTACGGTCCAGATAGCCCCAATATCATGAGGCCCCTCTGGACGCTCTGCAGTATGTACGACAAATGGAATAAACCCGAAAAAGCCGAGCCCTGCTACGCACACTCGCTCGTCGTTGCGCAAAAGGAATTTGGCGATAGTAATCCGCAGATTGTCCCGGTGCTCACTGCGGACGCAAATGCGTTGCGGAAACTCGGCAAGACGGTTGAAGCCGACAAACTCGAAAAACGTGCTGCCGAACTTCAAAGCGCCACCATGTTTCCCCCTCCTCAGAGGTGAGAAGGGAAGCGCCGTTTCGGGCCTGTCAATTAATTGCGCTTTGGATGCGTCTGCGTGCTGCCGTCCTCCAGCTTGAGCGCCCACTTCACCGCTTCGAGATACATTTTCCTCACATCTGGATTCGAATATTGCTCGCGGTCATGCCCTAGGCTGGAGTAAAAAACGCGTCCGTTGCCGTACATCTTGGCCCACGTAATTGCGTAATCCTGATCGGCATGAACTCCGTTATCAAAATTCCCTCGGCCCGGGCCTCCGCGTCCACGGCCCGCATTTGCCGCGGCCGCCGCCTGCTGCGCATCCCGATACGCTTGAACTTGCGCCGCACTCACATCGCCAGCCGCTTGCGACGCTACTGCAGACTGTGACGCAAACGGCTCCTGCGATCCCGTCTTTGCGGGCAGTTTCGTCTCGTCCATCCGCATCAGAACGTTCACTTTGTCGCGCGACCACGTGCTCGATCGCGGTACATACATCTCGTCGTACATCACAAGATGCGTCGAAGCGAAGTGGCGCATCGCGGGGAACGTGGGATCTTCGATGATTACCGGTGCCGCAAAAGTGAGCCACGGGTGATTCGCAAATTCACCCCCGACCATGTCCGTAAATTCCGGCCAAACGCCATTGTGATTCGCGTCCAGGGCCGCATGCGCGCCCACGAATCCCTTCCCGTCATCATGAATCGCCGAAATGAAATCCTTTTTCTGCTCGTCGGTCAGCGGCCATGTGCCCGTCGTGTTCACGGCCACAATCGCATCGAACCAATTCAAATTGCGATTATCCCCGGCGCCGGTGTATCCCTTCGTGAGCCACTTCGTATCGGTGCGAATTTCCGTGTCCCAAAGCCCGGATTCCTTGCCAAGCTCCCAGAACATCACCTCTCCATCCGTCGTGGAGCCGTGATGCCAACCGCTCGTGAACCCGAGAACAAGAACATGCTTCTTCGGTGCGGATGGGTCGACCAGCGGCAGCGGCGTCACGCCGCCCGGGGGCCCCGCTGGAGACGTTTGCGCCTGCGCCGGCTCTTTGGCCGACTGATCCAGCGCGATACCCGTCCGCACAATCAGTCCCCAAATTAACGCAACCGCGTCACCGCAGGTAACGCGTAGTGTTTTTTGCATGCGCTCCTCC
>JBOGMU010000293.1:0-2562 GCA_050746865.1 Candidatus Acidiferrales bacterium | reverse complement strand
AGTCTGGAATATCGGTGCAACCAGCGCCCCGGTTTCTGGTTCGGAGGGCTGTCCTGCATGGATGGTCTTTGTTGCAAACTTCATAGTCTCACTCCCTTTAGGGCGCCGTACCAGCGTACTTGCCTTTGTCTTTTGCCCGTATGTGCTGAATAGGCCAAAGACGGCATGCGCCTATGCCGGTATGCGCCAAGATAGATCGACGTTGCACCTGCATTCGTAGAATGCAACGCCCTCTTTACTTCAGTTTGGGAGTTGAATCTTCAAGGGCCAGTGACCCGGTCCGTTGAGGATCTTATCTCTCCCCACTGGGCAGGAATTAGCACCTTGGCATCTGCGCCAGGTTGCTGTGGCTTCCTAGGGCCTGTCCCCTCAGCCACTCTGGATAAGCGCCGCCGTGAAGCGGCTCGAAAATCATAGCAAATCGAGGCCGAAAATCAAGCGGGGTAAGCCCTTGCACGCGTTCCGGCGTCTGCTTCTGGCCAGCCAATATGGTCGGCGAAGAGCGATGGCGGCTGCTGCACAATCATCTCTGCTGCCGGTTTTGGGGTTGTTTATGTAGCGGCCGGCTGGGGTTTAGCCGGGCCCTTTTGCCTTTGGCGAAGTGGGCAAGCGCGCGCCAAAGGCGATCGAGGAAATCGTCGCCCTCAAAAACAAAAACGAAACCCACAAAGCTCCAATTGCGCTAGAGTATCTCGCTATGTTTTCACTCAAAGATAAAATCGCGCTGATTACCGGCGCATCGCAGGGAATCGGCCGCGCCACCGCGCTCGCCTTGGCGCAAAACGGCGCAAAAGTGGCAATCGCGGCGCGCAATGCCGAAAAACTCGCCTCCTTAGCGTCCGAAATCGCGCAAACCGGCGGCGAAGCGCTTGCCATAACAATGGACGTGGCTGATCCCGGCCAGGTAAAAGCGGCATTCCAGCAGACGCTCGCCAAATTCGGCCGTCTGGATGTTCTCGTGAACAACGCCGCCATCACTCGTGACACTCTGGCGCTGCGCATGAAGCTCGAGGACTGGGACGCTGTGCTCCGAACGAATCTCACCGGAGCGCATCTATGTATCCAGCAGGCGCTCGGCGCCATGCTGAAACAACGCAGCGGCCGCATCATCAACATTACGTCTGTCGTCGCTGAGACCGGCAATGCCGGCCAAGCGAATTACGTTGCGTCGAAAGCCGGCCTGATCGGACTGACGCGCGCCATCGCCGTCGAAGTCGCCTCGCGCACCATCACCGTGAATGCCATCGCTCCCGGATTCATCGAAACGCCCATGACCGACCCGCTTTCGCCCGAATTAAAAGAGAAGATGAAAGCCATGATCCCGCTAGGCCGCTTCGGCGCGGACAAGGAAATCGCCGCTGCCGTCATCTTCCTCGCCAGCGACGAAGCCGGTTACATTACTGGCCAGGTCCTCGACGTAAACGGCGGCTTGCACATGGGCTAACTGTGCCCATGAGATACTGCCGTTGTAGAGAGTGCCATGCAGCTAACGCGCGAGCGCGGAACGACGCGCCTAAACTGACAGCCGTAGGGCCGCACGCTTGCTGCGCCCTCTGTTTTAGGAAGCTCACATGTCAATCGAATCACCCGAAGAATTGGCTGCCCTTAAAAACGTAGGCCACATCTGCCATTTGTCGCTCGAAGCGATGCGCAAAGCCGTTCGCGCAGGCATCACGACATCCGAGCTCGCAGACATCGGCGCGGGAGTGATGCGCGAAAATGGCGCGCGTTCCGCTCCCGTAATGGTTTACGGCTTTCCCGCGGACATTTTGGTCAGCGTAAATGATGAGGCGGTGCACGGCGTTCCAAGCAGCCGTCGCCTTAAAGCCGGCGATCTAGTGAAGCTTGACGTGACCTTCGAAAAGGGTGGCTACATGGCGGACGCGGCGATCACGGTTCCCGTCGAGCCAGTCTCTGAAGAGACGAGTCGTCTCGCCCGCTGTGCCGAACGTGCTTTCCATCGCGCAATGCGGGTTGCGCGTACGGGCAATCATGTCCGTGAAATCGGCCGCGAAGTCGAGCGCGAGGTCAATCGCAGCGGCTTTTCTGTCATTCGCGCGCTCTGCGGTCACGGAATCGGCCGCACGATCCATGAGTCGCCCAGCGTGCCAAATTACGAAGACCGCTTTTTGCGCGACCGACTCACACCCGGCCTTGTAATTACCGTCGAGCCGATCATTTCAGCAGGAGCGGCCCGCACCACCACCGGCGAAGACGGCTGGACCGAGCGCACCGTCGACGGCAGCCTCTCCGCGCATTTCGAACACACGATCGTAATCACCGAGCGAGCTCCTATCCTCCTCACCGCCGCATAACACGCTCATCACCGGTTGATCCAATGTTCCTGGCTGGGCAGTTCTCCGAGCTACGGCGGCACGCAAAAGCTACACAAGCGGTTGATTCTGCACCACGTCACGCATAGAATGGCTTGGGCAAACGGGGTTCCGATTCCCGAGCAGCATACCGTCCGCCGAAACGCGGACGCGCCGCACAAATTTTTAAGACCGCCGATACTGGAGGAATATTCAGAATGGCCAGCGTTGAAGAACGCGTGAAGCAGAT